>PLHN01000282.1 GCA_003139975.1 Acidobacteriaceae bacterium | reverse complement strand
CGGCCTTCGGCACCAGATTGAACTGGCTGAGATCGATCGACTGCCAAGGAATCTCCGGGTATTCCTTTAGCGAGGGCTTGCTCTCCTGGCCAAAGGCATCCACCGGCGCATAAATTTCTTTAAGCTGGCCGCGCACGGCATCGTTCACAATCACAGGCCAAGTCGCGTCAGCCTCTCCCAGCGCGACGGCGTCGGCGTGGCGCGGTCCGCCATCTCGCCCAAGCGCCTCATCGGCCATTTCGGTCACGTGAGGGCCGCCCATTACGACCGGCACGCCCGTAGCGCGAACCGCGTCCGCCATGCGATAGGCCTTGGCGACCATTCTGGTCATGGCGCCGATTCCGACCAGCCCAATGTTTTTCTCGCGCACGAACTGCGCAATCCCCGCCTCGTCCATGGGCTGGGCATTGCCATCCACCAGTAAGACCTCATGTCCCGACGGAGTCAGCGCTTGCAGCAAAAACATCCAGAGATGTGGCATGAAATTACGGGTTACGCCGTTGTCAGGGTTGTAAAGAAGTATTCTCATGATTCCTTTCGCGATTCGGCAAAACGCTCGTTCGTGCATGCTTGATCGCAGGGAAGAAATCATCGACGCCAGAACGGCGATAGCCCTGAGCATTCCAAACTGGAGATTGTCGGATCGGGGTCCCCACCTGTGCCGCATTGTACATGGGAACTAGGCCGGCACGCGTTCAATTTTGTACAAAGGATGATATTCGACGATGTACCCCGCCACCGCGCTGGCGGCGACCGTCAGTGGCGAAGCGAGGTACATCTGGCCCGGCCCGCTGCGGCCGGGAAAGTTCCGGTTCTGTGCGCTGATAACAACTTGGTCGGGGCGCGTGGAGACGCCGGGGCCAGCGTTGATGCAGGCTCCGCAGCTAGGTTCGATCAACCGCGCACCCGCCTTTTCAAAGATTTCGATGTAGCCCTTGCGCCGCGAATACTCGCGCGTTTCCTGCGAACCGAACTGAATCCAGAACTGGACGCCGGGCGCAACACGTTTGCCATGCTGGAGCGCATCGGCAAGCACGGTGGCGTACATATCCATATCTTCGTTCTTGCCGGCGGTGCAGGTACCTCCGTAGGCGATTTCGATGGGCACGGGTGTGTTCAGGTCGCGAATGTACTTGCCGTTGCCCGGGTCGCCGGGCGTGGCGACCATCGGCGTAATAGCGGCGGCGTCGAGTTCGATGACGTGCGAGTATTGGGCGCCGGGATCGCTCTCGAGACCAGCCATCATGCGCTCCGCCTCGGCAAGCGAGACTCCGCGCCGCTCGACTAGGAAGGCAACGACCTTGGCATCCGGCGCGACGATGCCGGTGAAGCCTCCGATTTCGGCAGCCATGTTGGTCATGGTGGCGCGCTCATCCACGCTCAGGGCTTCGACGGCTTCGCCCGCATACTCCATCACCTTGGCAAGGGCCTGGCCGCTGCGGACGTAGTCGAGCGAGAGAATCTTGAGTATGAAATCCTTCGCGGTAACGCTCGGATGACGCCTTCCCTTGATTACGATTTTCACGGACTCGGGAATCTTTACCCGGACATCTTTCGTGATCCAGGAATTGAAAACGTCCGTTGTGCCGATACCAAAAGCGATGCACCCGATGGCTCCGACGTGCGGCGTGTGCGAGTCGGACCCGACGTTGACCTGCCCGGGCAGCGCGTAGCTTTCGAGCATGACGGAGTGGCAAATGCCTTCCGAACCTTTACGGTCGGTGAGTTCGCCGTGCAGCTTGATCCCCTGCTGGCGCGCAAACTCTTCTTGCTTGAGCTTTAGCTGCATCGCCAGATCGAGGAGCCCAATTTTCTTCTTCTCTTCGGAGATGACTTCGTCGAGAAAAGTCAGGTGGTCGCGGAACAGGCAGATGCTGGAGGCATCATTGACCGGGACATCCTTGCCGACATATTGCTCGTAGAAAATGGCGGCCATCGGCGTGACGTATTCGTGGCTGAAGCGCAAATCGACGCGGGTGAAGCCGGTGTCGCCGGGCCGGACGGCGGGAACGCCGAGCGTGCCGTCAGCGTTCACCATGTGCTTGGCGAAAATCTTCTCGGCAAGCGTCATAGCACGTATGGTGCGGGCGCCCGCGGACTGAATCGGCGGCAGAAAAACTTTCTTCTGCATGCGCGCCACGTTGAACGGGAACAGGCCGCCGTATTCGATCACCTGGCGCGTTATGTCGTCTTCGCCGGAGGTGAACTCGCTGAGAGAAATCTCTTCTCCCGCGCGGATACGATCGATGAGCGCAAAGTTGGTGGAGGTGAGCAGGCCGAGGTTCTGGCAGTTTTGCTTGTAGATGCGTTCAATGTTCTCGGCGATCGCCACCTGAATGCCGGCACACATTTCGGCATAAGGGGACTGCTCGCGGCTGGAGCCTTTGCCGCGCCGCTTGCCGCTCACCGAGCACACGAAGCCGCCTTTTTTCACGTCGCCGCGCCCGATGGACGCAACACCTCCGCACTTCAAGCCCGCATAGGGGATCTCGCCGAGGGTTTGGTCGAAGTAAAAGCACAAGTGCGCAGGCGTGATTTCGTCGGTCGAGATGTCGTCGCGGAGTTTGGGGTTGGAGGAGGGATTCTTTGTGTCCCATGGCATGTCCCAACCCGCGAGTTGCTTCTTGATCAGTTCGGGATCCTCGGTAAGAAAAAGAATGCGGCCGCGCAGCCGAAGGCGATCGGAGCGCTTTTCGACCTTGCGTTCGAGGAGCGAGTTGGATCGTGAGATCGACACGTTGGTTTCGCTGCCAAATCCTTTAACAACAGGGGACACAGAGTTTCACGGGGGAACTCTTGACTCCTATCGGACGCCTAGGCCGGCTCAGGCGCAATCTCGGGACACGATTGTCGATTTCTCCCCACAACATTCATTGTACCGCTCAGTATTTCCGTTCTTTTGCGTAGGCGACGGGACTGGGCAACTCTTCGAGACCGCGCCCAGAGAAAATGGCCTGGAACTCCGCGAGCAGTTCATCGTGCACGAGGCCGTTCGAAGCCAGCGTTTCGCGGCTTGCGATCTGGAACGGGCCGCCTGCGAAATCGGTAACGCGGCCGCCCGCTTCTTCCACCATGAGTACGCCGGCCGCCGTGTCCCAGGGATTGAGATTGAATTCCCAAAAGCCGTCGTATCGTCCGGCGGCGACGTTGCACAAATCGAGCGCGGCCGAACCCGCGCGCCGTACCCCGTGCGAACGCAAAGTGATCTGGTGATAGAAATAAATATTCGGATTCTGATGACGCTTGTGGCTGGGAAAGCCGGTGCCGACCAGGCATTCGGCTAGCCGCTCGGTGGAAGACACGCGAATTGGCTGCCCGTTCAAACGCGCGCCGCTTCCCTTCTCCGCGGCAAACAACTCATCGCGCGTTGGATCGTAAATCACGCCCGCGATGCGCTTACCGCGGTAATCCACCGCCAGCGACACGCAAAACACCGGATATCCATGGGCGAAGTTTGTCGTGCCGTCGAGAGGATCGACGTACCACTTGTAATCGCTGCCGGTTTCAATGCGCGTTCCCTCCTCGCCCATCACATCGTGGGTGGGAAAGTGGCGGCGAATGCGTTCCAGGATCAGCGCCTCCGACTGGCGGTCGGCCACGGTAACAAGATCCACGTCGCCTTTGTATTCGATCTTCACGTGGCGGCGAAAATGCTCCATCAGCAGGCTGCCCGCTTCCCGCGAGATCGAATCCATGGTTGAAAGCAAGCTGGCAGGATGACTGGACGTGGTCTGGGAAGAACTCATGCGGGATTTTGGAAGTTCAGATTGTGCTTTCGCTGGCCGCCGACTAGTTATCCGAGGCTGTGCGCGCTACTTTTTCTTGCCGTCTTCGGCGATATAGACGATCTCGTGTTTGAAGATAAACAGATTCGGTCCATCGTCGCGCGTGACGCGAACCATGTGCTTATCGTAATACTCGATCCAGCCGCGCACCACTTCGCCATCGGCGAGCTTGAGGCTGACGATCTTCTGCTTCTCGCCGAGTGACTTCAAATAAGCCGCTTCCTCGAAGGTTTCGTCGGGAGGCGGGGTGCGCTTCTTCAGATTGTTGCTTCCTTGCAGCGGAGACATATAGTCATTCTACACGGCGAAACGCAGTCTCCCGCCGTCCTACTTAGATCGCGGTTTGCGGCGGCCCACGCGCGCCAGTATTCTGCGCACTTTCTTGGGAGAAATCGATAGCCGTGACGCCACGCGCGACACTTTGCGCCCCTCGCGCTCCCAGACCCGTGCAATCACGATTTCGGCGAACTCCTCGCTGATCTGACGAAACGATTTCTCCCCGACCGCGCCCTGCGACCAGGCTTTCAGCGCCGGATCCACGCTTCCCTTGCGAACAATTCTTGCGCGCAAAGTTTGCAGGTCTTGCCAGATGCTATCGGGCTGAGCCGCTCCACAAGCCGCTCGGGCCAGGTCGTACGATTCGCGCGCCGCTTCTTCGTTATCGAAGAAAGAATTGCACTGCGTCAGTCCCTGCCACAGATAGGCGGTTGCGAGCAGGATGTGATGCTGCGTATGCTTGGCAAGTTCAACCGCTTCCTGGCTGAAGTCGAAAGCGCGGCGGGCGTGAATGCCGGGATCTGTTCCGCCCCCGATTCCCTCCTCCACCTTCGCATTCTCGATCATGCACTGCAGAATCCGGGCCCGCCCCATCAGGATGTAGTCGTGTTTCTCCGCGGCCAACTTATAGGCGGAAACCGATTCTTCTTCGGCGCGCTGAAAGTCCCCGCTGTCAAGATGAATGTAGGCAGCGTTGATGTATACCGTCCCGAGACCATGATGCGTGGGGCGTTGGCGGTAAATTTCGCGGGCAGTCTCCAGATGTTCGAGCGCTTCGCGCCGCAACTGCGTAACCCGGCGGCGGTGATCGGTGCGGGCACTGATCTCCGCCGCACGAACGGACGATCCCTTGCGGGCCCTGCTGGATGTCTTGCGCAGTCGCTGGGCATCGAGGTCGACTCGCCTTTGTAACTGCAGGGCGATGCCGCGCTTGGCGAGGGCCATATTGGCAAGCGAGCGCGCCAGATTCAGATGCCGCGGGTCGCGCTTGCGGTAGTGTTCGATCGCGCCGGAAAACATTTCGATGGCTTGATCGAAGCGGCCTTCGCGGCGCGCCATCCGGCCATAGAACGACTGAATGTTGCCCAGCGTGACGTAGTCATCGGTCTGGCGAAGCGCCGTCTCGGCCACCTCTGAGAGCCGCACCGCTTCCTTCCATTTGCCCTGCTGAAACAGGAGCCAGCTTTCGAGAACCTGCATTACGGCACCCATGCGCGGATGACCAAGTTCGAGCGCCAGGTCTTTTCCCTGTCCGGTATAAATCAGAGCTTCGTCGTAATCGCCCCGCCGCCGCAGGCATCGGCCTTTCCAGTAATACGCGATGGCGAGCAGGAACTGGTTGTCGAGTTCTTCGGGCAGACTGAGCACGAAATCAAAATGCGGGATGGCAGCATCCATGGCCTCTTCCGCCATTGCGGCCATGCCTTGCGCCATACGGAGGCAAATGAAGTCGGAGATCGGAAGGCGCGAGCGTGAACGCGAATCGAAGCGGGCGAGAAGTTCTTTGACAGAAGGCGAGGCGGCGAATCCGATGTCGCTCCAGATCGCGAGCAGCGCGAGCAGGCGGGCCGCGTTCGCCTGCGAGGGATCGATACCGGAGATTATTTCCTCGTGCGATGCGAGGCAGGCGAGGCCGCTCTCGATTTGGCGCGCGGCCACGTGCGCCTGCAACTCGGCGAGAAGGCTTTCCTCAATTTGCGCCTTAGCTTGCCGGTCCTTAGCTTGTCGATCTTTAGCTCGCTGATCTCTGTTTCGACGATCTTTGGCCTGGGAACCCTGTCGTGCGCCCATGCCTTGACGTTCTAATCTAATAAGTCGTAACTGGCAAGGGTCAGGAACTCGGGGAATTTCTTACTGGTCATCAGGGTCTCAAGAAGCTGAGCGGCTTTTTGCAATTGCCGGCCGCCCCGCAGTTCTGCTGCGCGCTCGTGAATCACCTGTTTTACCAGGCTCTCCGTCACGATTTTGCCGTCGGTCATGCGGGCGCCATGCTTCACCCATTGCCAGACTTGCGCGCGGCAGATTTCCGCGGTCGCCGCATCTTCCATCAGGTTGTAGATCGGGACGCACCCCGATCCGCGCAGCCAGGAGTCCAGATACTGCAATCCCACGTCAATATTCCAGCGCAGGCCCGTTTCGGTGATGTCACCGGCTGGGACCTTAAGAAGGTCGCTGGCGGTGATGAGGCGATTCGTGCGCGGCTTTGAAATCTGGTTGGGCTCAGGCATGTAGGCGTCGAATATTTCTTTGGCGACCGGAACCAGCCCGGGATGCGCAACCCAGGTGCCGTCGTGGCCGGCCTTCACTTCACGCAGCTTGTCGCGGCGAACTTTGTCGAGCGCCTGCTCGTTGGCGGCCTGGTCGTTGCGAATTGGAATCTGAGCCGCCATGCCGCCCATGGCGTGAATGCCGCGCCGGTGGCAGGTTTGAATCAGCAACTCAACGTACGACCCGAGGAAGTGCGCCTCCATGGTGACCAGCGAGCGGTCGGGCAGCACGAAATCGGGACGCGCACGAAATTTCTTGATGAAGCTGAAAATGTAGTCCCAGCGGCCGCAGTTGAGGCCCGCCGAATGGTCACGCAGTTCGTAGAGAATCTCGTCCATTTCGAAGGAAGCCAGAATGGTTTCAATCAGAACGGTGGCGCGGATTGACCCGCGGGGAATGCCTAATTCATCCTGCGCGAAGCAGAACACCTCATTCCACAGCCGCGCTTCGAGATGGCTTTCCAGCTTTGGCAGATAGAAGTATGGGCCAGTGCCTTTGCTGAGCAATTCTTTGGCGTTGTGAAAAAAGAAAAGGCCAAAATCGAACAGAGAACCGGATATCGGCTTGCCGCCCACGAGAAAGTGTTTTTCGTCGAGGTGCCAGCCGCGCGGGCGCACGACCAGGGTGGCCAGCTTCGGGCCCAGTTCGTAGCGCTTCCCTTCCGGACTCTCATATTGAATCGTGCCGCGAATCGCATCGCGCAGGTTGTTCTGACCCTCGATGTTGTTGCTCCAAGTCGGCGAGTTGGAGTCCTCGAAGTCGGCCATGAACACACTGGCGCCCGAGTTGAGCGCATTGATGATCATTTTGCGGTCGACCGGCCCGGTGATTTCGACGCGCCGGTCGATCAGGTCTTTCGGGATGGGCGCGACCTTCCAGTCGCTTTTGCGGATCGCAGCGGTCTCGGGCAAGAAGTCGGGAAGCCAGCCTGCGTCAATCTTCCGCTGAACTTCTTTGCGCAGTGCGAGCAACTCCTGCCGCCTCGTCTCAAACCGGGCAGCCAGCTTCAACAGAAACCCGCGCGCTTCCGCGGTTAACATGCTGTTCTCAATCTCATTGGGAGGCAGGGTTTCCGGCGCGTCGTTGTGAAGAAATGTCATGGCATTCATAAGTCAACATCATAGCCATGGCCCGGCGCAAGTCATGCCCCACTGGGTCATTTTGACCTAGTGGGTCCGAGCGGACAGGGCGGTTTGTCCGGAATGGCATTTCGTTGTCTACTGCAGATGGGCGCAAGTCCGAATGCAAATTCTTGGGTGAGGATGAGCATATGACAACGTCAAATTCGAATCGCGAAACCGGCAACTGGCAGCGCAACAATCTCAACGGCGTAACGGCGACCGAGGGCTCACGGGTCGCGCAGATCATCGACTATACAATTGTGGAAGAAAGCTACGAACTGCTGCCGTCGGGAGACTGATTACTAGGACCGCGCCGACCTTGCCGCACGCCGGCGGGACCTGTTTACATTAGGGCCGCCCGGGCATAACGTTGGAAAACGCGGCAATCTCAAGACTGCGCAAAGCACAGGATCGTTCGTGAAAGAGAAAATGCTGACTAAAGTTGAAAGCCCCAAAACAACCACAACCACGATGACCGATTTCGACCAGCAGGTCGCCGCCGCGGAGCAATGGTTTGCGAGCCCGCGGTTCAAGGGAATCACTCGCCTCTACTCTCCGCATCAGGTGGCCGAGCAGCAGGGCACGATTCGCGGCGACTACACGATCGCGCGGCGGGCGGCCGAGGAGTTCTACGCGCGGCTGCGCGAGCTCTTCGAACAGCGCAAGCAAATCACGACCTTCGGCCCCTATTCGCCGGGCCAGGCCGTGATGATGAAGCGCATGGGGATGGAAGGCATTTACCTCGGCGGCTGGGCGACGTCCGCGAAGGGATCGATCAACGAAGATCCGGGTCCCGATCTGGCCAGCTATCCGCTGAGCCAGGTGCCAGACGAAGCTGCCGGGCTGGTGCGGGCGCTTCTGGCGGCCGACAAGAACCAGCACTTTGCGCGCGCCCGGATGACCGAACAGCAGCGCAATGCGACTCCGGCGATCGATTTTCGGCCCTTCATCATTGCCGACGCCGACACCGGCCACGGCGGAGATGCGCACGTCCGCAATCTGGTCCGCCGCTTTGTCGAAGTGGGCGTACCGGGCTACCACATTGAAGACCAGAAGCCGGGAGCGAAAAAGTGCGGGCACCAGGGTGGAAAAGTTTTGGTGGCCGAGGACGAACAAATTCGGCGGCTCAACGCTGCCCGCTTGCAGCTCGATATTATGCGCGTGCCCGGCATCATTGTGGCACGCACCGACGCCGAGTCCGCCACCTTCCTAGAGAATCTCATTGACGAACGAGATCAGCCTTTCATTCTCGGCGCGACCAACACCGACGTGCCCACTTACCGCGTCGGCTATCTGGCGATTCTCAAGAAGCTCTCTGAAATGGGTGCGCAGGAAATCTACGGACACCTCCTGTTCGCGGTATCCGAGGTCGAGTATCTGGCCGCCTTTGACTGGCTGGAAAAAGTTGGCTTGATGCCGACGATAGCCTCCACGGCCAAGGCCCTCAGTAAAGCCTCGCCTACAGAGTTCGAGGCGGCGCTCGACAAAATGGACACATCGTTCATGGAAGCATGGCTGGCAGGAGCCAAACTCAAGACCTTCGGCGGAGCCGTGGCCGACGCGATACAGGCGCGCGCCGATGATGGCGAACGCTTCGACATGACCATCGAGGAATGGCGGGAATTCGCCCAGCGCGCTTCCATCTACGAAATCCGCGAGCAGGCGCGCTCGATGGGCATCTTCGTGGTTTGGGATTGTGAGTTGCCCAAGACGCCCGAAGGCTTCTATCAGGTGCAGGGCGGTATCGACTACGCCATTGCCAAATCGCTCGCGGCCGCGCCGTTTTCAGACCTGCTGTGGATGGAAACCAAAACGGCGGACCTTGAAGACGCGGAGAAGTTCGCGCATGCAATTCACGCGCAGTATCCCGACAAGATGCTGGCTTACAATCTGTCGCCATCGTTCAACTGGGACACCACCGGCTTGAGCGAAGACGAGATGAAGCGCTTTCCAGAGGAGCTTGGGAAGATGGGCTTCGTCTTCAACTTCATTACCTATGGCGGCCACCAGATTGACGGCTTGGCTGCCGAGGAGTTTGCGACTGCCCTGAAGCAGGACGGCATGCTGGCCCTGGCACGGTTGCAGCGCAAGTTCCGGCTGCTGGAGTCTCCGTATCGTACGCCGCAAACGCTGGTCGGCGGCCCACGCCTCGACGGCGCACTCATGGCTTCGTCGGGACGCACCTCGGCGACCAAAGCCATGGGCAAGGGATCAACGCAGTTCCAGCATCTGGTCCAGACCGAGGTTCCACCGCGGCTGCTCGAGGAGTGGCTGGCGGCGTGGGGCGAGCACTGCGCGTATCCGGGAAAAATTCGCGTGCAGCTGCGCCCACACACATCCGGCTCAGAGCTGTTGGAGTTGACGGTGATCGGCGAGTCCAATAAAGAGAAACTCGCCAACATCATCTTCGCCAGCCTGCAGGATCGCCGTGGCCGCAACTTTCTGTCGGTTCGCGACCAGGGCACGCAGCCGCCGTTCCGGAAAAAGCGCCTGATGACGCTCACGCAGCTATTCCTCATTCACCGCTACTCGGCCAGTGCTGTGCATTACGTCACTCCAACCGAGGACAATGAGCATCAAGCACAAAAGATGAAGCGCCTTGGTATCTTCTCCGACGTGCACACCGAGGTTGGGCAAATCATTGTGGCGCGGGTGAGCAAAGAAGGCGTGGCCGAACTGCTCAAGCCAGATCGGGTACGTCTGCTGGAGATGATCGGCAAGACCACTCCCGCAAGCGGCGCCCGGTCATCCGGTATCAAAGAAGCGGACGAACTGCTGCCGTCGGGAGACTAGAAACGACTTGGCCCCGTGAACGAAGCTGCTACTCACAACCCTTGGCGGCTATTTTGCGGGGCCGCTTGCTTTCTGCCGCGCGATCCATCTATCCGTACGGGCTTCGAGCAGATCGAGCGGAAGCGTGCCGCCGTTCAGCATCTCGTCGTGAAAGGCGCGGATATCGAATTTCGCCCCAAGTTCTTTCCTGGAGCGCTCGCGCAGTTCGCGGATCTTGAGCTGGCCGAGCTTGTAACTAAGCGCCTGCGCCGGCCAGGCAATGTAACGGTCGGTTTCGGATTGGATACTAGGCTCGTCGATGGCGCCGGATTTGCGAAAGAAATCCACGACTTGTTCACGGCTCCATCCTTTCGCGTGGATTCCCGTGTCCACTACCAGACGCACGGCGCGAAATAGCTCGGAAGACAATCGGCCGTAGTCCGACACCGGATCATGGTAGAAGCCGACTTCCTTCCCTAGCTCCTCTGCATAAAGCGCCCAGCCTTCAATGTAGGCATTGAACCCCAGACCGTGGAGTCTGAACTTAGGCAGCCCCGTGAGCTGCTGCTGGACCGAGAGCTGCATGTGATGTCCCGGGATGCCTTCGTGATAGGCGATTGCCTCATCATCGATGAGTGAGCGCTCCTTGAAGTTGGAGGTGGCAACCACCACGCGGCCGGGCCGCTTGCCGTCCGGCGTGCCGGTAACGTAGTGGGTTGCCGCCGCGGCTTGAAAGCTGGGAATCGCTTCCACTGTAACCGGCGATTTGGGCAGCAGCGTGAACAACTCCGGCAGCTTCGGTTCCATCTGCGCGATGTAATGGCGGTAGTCGTCGAGGATCTGCTCCTCGGAAGTCGGAATATATTTTGGATTGGTTTTGAGCGCCGCGCGGAACGACGCGAGGTCGGCGAAGCCTTCCTTCTTGGCAATCACCAGCATCTCGGCCTGAATGCGATCCATTTCACGCAGGCCGAGCTGGTGGATCTCGTCGGGCGTCATGTGCGTGGTGGTGCGGGCGTAGATGTCGTTCTGGTAGCGCTTTTCGCCGTCTGGCAAGGACGTGATCGCCAGCGTAGTGCGGCCCTGGGGTGCGTATTCCGTGCGCAGAAAGGCAGCGAAGGCTTGGTAGGCAGGAATGACATCGGTGTTGATGGCGTCGGTAATCTGCTGGGTTAAGCGCTTCTGATCTTCCGGCGAAATCGTCGCAGGATATTTTTTTGTCGGGCGGAGAAAGGGGTCCGACTCGATGATGCCCTCACACTGCGCTGGGAGTTTCTCAAGCAGGAAACGGACCGGCATCAGTTTGTCCTTCATTCCAGCGCGAAGGACCTCCGTGGTTTGATTGAGGACGCGGGGAATCTGGTGTAGACGGGAGATGTAGTCCTCGTACTGCTTGACGGTGTCGAACGGCACAGAGAGTGGCAGATCCGCGAGACCGGTATGGATGCCATTCTGCTGGTTGATGGGCATTTCATATTCTTTGAGGTTGGAGTCCGTGATGCGCTGCTCGAGAACGCGCACGAGGAGGTCGTGGGAGAGTTGGTCCTGGTCGGAGAAGCCGGCCGTTGTAATGGCGTTCAGCCGGGCAAGGAGATTCTCGTTGTCTTTCTCACGCTGGGCGATGGCCTCCAGGGAGTAATCGGCCAACTTGTCGTTGTAGCGGTAGTCGCCGAACGCGGTGGCGCGCTCGGGAAAGTTGCGGAGATCGGTTTCGTAAGACTCTTCGAAAAGAGCGTTCTGAGCGGCAAGGCGGTCCGCTAGCCGATTAATGTCCTGGGCAAATAACGGAACTGCAACAGCACCGAGGAAAAACAGGCTTTTCAGCAAACGCATAATCATGCACCCCACTATGAAAATTGGCGGCCCGGACACCGCGCGGTGGACTAGGAAAGTTTCGAGTTCAGCCGCGCCTCGATTTTCGCCAACAAATCAGCACCGGCTTCACCAGCGTGGCTAGTGGAGAACTCGCTGCCTAGCTCGACCACCGGGAGCTTGGCGCAGGCGTTCTCGAACGTTTGCAGGGCTTCCGGCGAAGCGATCTTGTCGGGCCCGAGCAGCAAGAGATCAAAATGCGCCACGCGCATCAGCAGGCGAGCGTCGCTCAGCCGGTCGGTGGTTTGAACCTCATATCCCGCGCGGCGCAGCAATTCGCGCAAGTAGGCCAGCACGTCGATATTCGAGTCGAGACAGAGAACGCTGCGGCCGGTGGAGACCGGCGCTTCGGCACGGCCTGCGGGGCGGTAGAAGGCGGCCAGCGCCGTTTCCTCCGATTCGTGCAGGTCGAACACACCACTCAGGCGCGTCATGTCGAGCACTTTGCGCACGTGCTCAGGAACGTTGCAGAGTTTCAGGTCTCCGCGTGCCTGGCGCGTACTGGCCAGGGCGCGAACCATCGTGCCCAGGCCGCTGCTGTCAATGAATCCGACCTCGCCCAGATGCAAAAGGATTGCGCGGCGGTCCTCCAACAACGAGGCTACGTGCGTGCGCAGCGATTCGCTTTCGCTGCCGGCAACAATCCTTCCCTGGCAGCGCACGATGGTGACGCGGCCAACGTCGCGCGTGTCCAACGATAAAAGCAATGGGCCTCCCCTGCGGCCAGATCACGCTTGTAAAAGTTCGCACATTATATGCCGGAGGGAACGCGGGCGCTACCGAATAGTCTTAGAGGGAGTGCCTCGACGGGCGGCCGACTCGACGCCCGCTGGTCAGTCTGTCTTGGCGGCAATTGGAAACCTTCTACCGTAGCCGAAGGCTTTCGGGGTAATTTTGATCCCGGGCGCGGCCTGCTGCCGCTTGTATTCGCTGCGCGCGATCATGGCAATCACTCGCTTCACCAAGTCGGGATCGTAACCGTGATCCTGCACGATCTGTTCGCCGGAACGCGACTCTTCGACGTAGTCTTCGACCATCGTATCGAGCACATCGTAAGGCGGAAGTGAGTCGGAGTCTTTTTGATCGGGCCGCAACTCGGCCGATGGCGCCTTGTCGAGGCTCGCCTTCGGAATGACATTCCTGCCCGCGCGCGAGTTGACATAGGCGCTCAGCCGGTACACCAGCGTCTTCGGC
The DNA here is from genome assembly GCA_003139975.1 of Acidobacteriaceae bacterium. Taxonomy (GTDB): domain Bacteria; phylum Acidobacteriota; class Terriglobia; order Terriglobales; family Acidobacteriaceae; genus Acidiflorens. The sequence continues at coordinate 4,290 of PLHN01000282.1, read as the reverse complement.
ACATCGGAGATGACGGCCAGCCCACCGACCATATCTCCATAGAGCGTGCAATAGCCGACGGCGATTTCGCTCTTGTTGCCGGTCGAAAGCACCAGCGCGCCGAGTTTGTTCGAGAGCGACATGAGGATGAGCCCGCGCGCGCGCGACTGAATGTTTTCTTCGGTCACGTCCGCGGGCAGCCCGGCAAACGCCGGAGCGAGAGTCTGGTTAGCTGATTGATATATGTCGTTGATAGACAATAGCTCGAAGCGAATACCAAGATTCGCGGCCAGGGTCCGCGCATCGCTGATGGATCCCGGCGACGAGTATGGGCCGGGCATTCCAACGCCGATTACATTCGCCGCGCCCAGCGCATCGACGGCAATGCACGCAGTGAGAGCGGAATCGATTCCCCCGCTCAGCCCAATGATGGCGCGCTGGAAGCCGCATTTGTGAACGTAGTCGCGCGTGCCGAGAACCAGCGCTTCATAAGCGCTGGCTTCTTCGCCCGCAATCTGCTGGTGCATTTCACCGGTGAGGTTCGAGGAATCAAAAAAGATAGTATCTTCTTCGAACGATTTACCTTGAGCTATAACGCTTCCATCGGGCGCAAGCACCAGGCTCGATCCGTCGAACACCAGGCTGTCATTGCCTCCCACCTGGTTGACCATCGCCACTGGAACGTTCTGGTTTTTGGCGATCGCCGCCAGCATGTCGCGGCGCAGTTCGCGCTTGCCGATCCAGAAAGGCGAAGAGGAAATGTTGAGCACGAAGTTGCCGCCGGCGCGCACCAGTTCTTCGATGGGATCGATGCGGTAGAGACGTTTGTTCCAGAAACACTTGTCGTTCCACGCGTCCTCGCAGATCGTCAGCGCCATCTGCTTGCCGCAGAAGCTGAACAGTTGCTGGCTGTGCGCGGGGGCGAAGTTGCGCATCTCGTCGAACACGTCATAGGTCGGTAAGAGCATCTTCGATTGGATGAACTCAATTCGTCCGTCGCGCAGCAACGCCGCCGAGTTCATCACGGTTTTCCCGGAGTCGGCTTCGGCCGGAGTCACGAGCCCGCAGATAACGGCGATGCCGCGCGTTTCGGCGGCAATACACTCGGCGGTCGTGCGGTTCCGCGCCACAAACGATGGACGCTCGACCAGATCGCGCGGCGGATATCCGCAGACCGAAAGCTCGGGGAACAGGATCATTCCCGCGCCCGCGCTGCGAGCCTGCTGGGCAAACTGAATGATCTTGGCGGCGTTGCCAGAGAAATCCCCGACAGTAGGATTGATCTGGCCCAGGGCAATTTTCACAGCAGTAGTGTAAATCGGATCAGGCCAACGGGTGATCGGGTCATCGGGTGATTGAAGAATCTGGAGATCTGACGGTGCAGAATTCTCAACGGCAACTGAATTGTGTACGGGAAAATCGGGCCCTTGGTTTTAGATCGCCCGATGACCCGATGGCCCGATCACCCGATGTCGTAGTTCGGCCCCGGATCCGAGCCTGGCGCGCTCGGTGGCGGCGCGCCCATCGGCGGCGTGCTCGAAGGATTCGCTGGATTGGACTCTGGCATTTCTTCGCCAGGACGGCGCAATGTGGGCGCATTCGCCGGCCGTCCCTCCTGCTTCTTGGCTACCGTCGGCCCGCCTACATCCACTTCCTTCTCAACCCGCACCACTTTCTTCCCGTCGACGCTCATGGTTTCGACGCGCACGACTTCATCGTCCACGAAGCGCACAAAATCCACGTCCTGCGGTGGAGTACCGTAGACCCACTCCTCGTAATCGGTCTCCCCGTCCTTCTCGCGCACCCGGCGCGGCGGACGACCCTTCGCGTAAATCACCATCTCCTGATTCATGCCCACCAGCACCTTATGCTGTGTGATGGCATCTTTGACCTTCGGCGGCACCGTCAGCAGGTACGCCTCCAGCCCCGTTTTCGAGTCGAAGTCAAAGACCGGCAGCAACAGCTTTTTAAGCTCGGGCCCCGTCAGTTCCGGTACGTACTTGTCAAAGTAGAGGTTCACAAACGAGCCGTGCGCATTGACATTCGAATTCGATCCGGGAGTAACCGAGGTCGAACCTTCGATCTGAATGCGCTGATACCATTTCTGCCCGCCCGGCCCGCCGTTAATGTCGAAGCGGATGTAATCGCCCTTGATCGTGACATTGGTGATTTCGGCCCGATCACCGGGCTTGCAGGCTGGGCCCCACATGGCCATTAACTGCTTCAGTTCGGCGCCGTTTGGAGTTATGGTCCCGTTTTTCAGCTTCAGCCCCGTCTTCCCCATGGGAAAGGGCGCGCGGATGTAGACTAACTCGGCGTTGAATGCATGAAGGATTTCCTGGCGTGTTTTTGGCGATACCTTGGCAGGGTTCTCGGCGTAGAGCAGCGCTGAACCGCACAGGAAGACGACGAGAAAACCGCAAGACGTGCGGAAGCGGAATCTCGAACGCCAAAAGAGAGAAAGCCCGCGAAACGACCGCATGGAGCACCCCATGCCCACGTCTAATTATAGACTGCTGACGCCGATCAAAGGTTGTGGGAGCGACGAGATCAGAGACGCGCGCGATCAGGAGATGCGCAACCCGTCGCGGGCTACCTTCAGAGGAAGCATCTGTCCGCCGGCCTGTGCCACCGCCTGCGAGACTGCATCCTTCGCTCCTTCTTCCACCATCAGCAGAATGCAGCCACCGCCGCCTGCACCGCATACTTTGGCCGCGCGCCCGCCGTTCTTGCGGGCCACGTCGATCAGCTTGTCGATTTTCGGCGTGGTAATGCCGGGTGCATTGGTGCGGCGCAACTTCCACTCCTCGCGGATCAGCCGCGCCACATCTTCCCAATCGTGGCGCAGGAACGCCTGATGCATGTCGCGAGCCAGGGCGACGATTTTTTCGAAGTTGCGGAAGACGTGACGGTCTCCGTTGATGTGCGCCTTGAAGACCTCCCAGTTGTTAATTCCCGACTGCCGGGGCGCGCCGGTATAAGCGAGTACGAAACGCCGATCGATCTCTTCGGGGGCCACCGGCACGGCCGCGCGGTGAATTCCGTCCGGATCGAGATGGATCGCGCTGACCCCGCCGTAGAGCGCAGGATAATAGTCCTGGCAGCCGGTGGGCACGCCGATGATCTGCGCTTCAATGTTCTGCGCCAGGGCGCGCAGCTTCTCGAGGTCGAGGTCGCAGCCCGTGAAGCGCGCCAGCGCGGCACAGGTGGCAATCATCATGGCAGACGACCCGGAAATCCCCGCGCCCGCCGGCGATTCTGAATTCGTCTCCAGCCGGAACCCCTGTTCCGGAGCGAAGAAACGTACTACACAGGCGGCTAGGGCATGTTTATGCTTCCGCCTGCCGTTCAGCTCGGCGAGATCGGCGAACGTGTCTTCGCGCTTGGTATCAAGAGAACGCAACTCGATGCGTGTTCCTTCGAGCGGAGTAATCCGGCAGCTCGTAAGAATTTCGAGCGCAAAGTTAAGCGTCAGGGCGCCGGGGTGAAACAGATATAACGGCCAGAGATCGACCGTGCCTCCGGCCAGATCGGCGCGACAAGGCGCATGGGCTGTGATGGTTGGTCCAACCGGCCTGGCAGGTGTGGGTGCCATGTAAATTTTGTATCACGGCAGAGGATGGTTCGACGTGACGGAAGACACTGGGCGTTGGTCAAGGGATTGGGCTTGCGTTGGTTGACGGGATAGCTCATACGTTGACGGGCGAGTGCGGCCTCCGTAGGATGTAGCAACCGGAAGGCGTGGCATCTCTAAGCGCGGCCTATCTCTACAGTGATCGGGCAAACCATTTCGCACTACCGCATCGTCGAGAAACTTGGCGGCGGCGGCATGGGTGTCGTCTACAAGGCTGAGGACACGCGCCTTCATCGCTTTGTCGCCCTGAAATTCCTGCCCGAGGATGTGGCCCGGGACCCTCAGACCCTTACTCGTTTTCAGCGCGAAGCTCAGGCCGCCTCCGCACTGAACCACCCCAACATCTGCACCATTTACGACATTGGCGAGCAGGATGGTCATGCCTTCCTTGCCATGGAGTTTCTCGATGGCATGACGCTGAAACATCGCATTGCGGGGCGTCCGCTGGAAATGGAAACTCTGCTCTCGCTGGCCATCGAAATCGCCGAGGCGCTGGACGCCGCGCACTCGAAGGGGATCGTTCACCGCGACATCAAGCCGGAGAACATCCTGCTCGACAAACAGGGCCGCGTGAAGATAGCGGACTTTGGAATCGCCAAACTGCTGGGCGCGGATGGCAAGGTTGAGTCGCTCACCGGGGAGCAAGGGGTGGTCGGCACGCCGCATTACATGGCGCC
>PLHN01000124.1 GCA_003139975.1 Acidobacteriaceae bacterium | reverse complement strand
ATCGACGCCATGCCGCTGCGGGCGGCGAGGGCATCGATCCGGTAGTGATCTAGCCGATCGCCAACATGGAGAACAGTCATCGTGAGTGGATCTCGGTCAAAGGTGCTGTGCAAGCGGCTCTCCCCAAACAAGCAAGCGTGCCGCCATCATTGCAAATGCTTCGTAAAGAAGGTGTAAGGATCGTACGATACTTCGATCGCACGAGGCTTCGTACGTCCAGATCAGCGTAGCTTATAAGGGCGGCCGCGGTACATCCCGATGCGTTCCACGTTGCGAATGCGAATCAACTGCACGCTGGCGTTATCGCTGCCGTCCCGCTCGTTGGCGGCGGCTATGAGTTCTCGCGCGGCTTTGTTGAGATCGCGGTGGCGCCCGGCGATTTCCGCCATGGCGGCGGCGGCGATTCCTCCGTACAGGCCGTCCGAGCACAGCACAAGCACGTCGCCCGGCAAAAGCTGAATCTCATGAATCTCAACGCTCACGAAAAGATTCATCCCCAGCGACCGGCTGAGCACATGGCGGGTGGACGCTTCCTCGGCCTCCCCGGGGGAAAGCACGCCCATGCGGACTTGCTCGGCAGCAAGGGTGTGATCGCGCGTCAGGCAGCGCGCTTCGCCGCTGCGGATCAGATAACAGCGCGAATCGCCAACATGGCCCACCGTGGCGCGATCAAACCGCACGCCGCAGACCACAATGGTGGAAGCCATGCCGACGCCGGCGCGGCCGGAGATCGCTTCCGACTCGCACACGCGCGCGTTCGCCGCCTGCACCAGTTGAATTACGAGGTCCTTGGGGAGGATATTTTCTTTCGCACGGCGGAATCCGCCCAGAACCTCTTGTACGGCCGCGCGCGAAGCGACTTCGCCCTGTCGCTGCCCGCCCACTCCGTCGGCCAGCGCAAAGATCCAGCCATGCGAACGCGCCCGCGCGGGAGATTCGGGAGCGACGTGTCCAATGTAATCTTCGTTGTGCGAGCGCACGCGGCCGGGATCGGAAAGTTCGGCGAATTCAATATCCAGCATGTCGGGCGCAACTGGCCGCGCACTGTAAGCGCGAGCGGCTCGATGACGCTATCTTATCGAAAGATCGTCTTGAGGAAATCCCAGTAAGTCAGGCCCCTTAAGCGGTCGTCGTGGCCCGTCTTTCGATCAGCGTGGTGCGGCCCTTGTTTCTGCCCGCGCGGAAGAAATAGATTCCGCCGTACAGACCCCACACCAGAGCAATGCCCAACGCGAGCGACGGCTCCATCTTGGTGCCGTAACCCATGAACGGCCCAATCACGTAAAAGGCCATGCAGGCCAGGTTGGCAATCAGTCCGAACACAGGAATCAGCAGGTGGCGGATCGGCTTGAAGTTGGGATGTCCGTGGTAGGCGACGATACAGATGATGCAACTGAGCGCGTAGAGCACGAACGTGCCGAAGTTCGAAGCCAAGGTTACGGTGAGCAGAGAGTTCGGCAGCGCGGCCATTTTGTCGTGTGTGCTATAGCCGAAGCTCGACCAGAATCCGTGTGGCAGAGCCAGGATCGCCGAGTCGGCGGGAGCGCCGGCATCGCCAAACGCCATCACCACCGCCAGGCATCCCACCACAGCGGAGATGAGAGCCAAAGTCCAGATGGCGCGGTGCGGGGTAAGATTTTTCGAGTGCAGCATGCCAAAATGGGACGGAGCCTCCTGGTCCTTGCCCATGGCATAGGTGACGCGTGCCCCGGTGTTCATGCAGGAGAGCGTGGTGCCGATCAAGGCCAGGAAGACCGTAAAGGCCTCCACCAGCATGAAGGCGCGGCCGTGCCCGGCAAAGAAGTGATTGCCGACAACGATCATCATGTCGCCGATTGGAGCAGCGGACGCGGACGCGCTTTGCATCGTGTAACCGCTGTTGAGAAAGTAGTTGGCCGCGAAATACTCGATGAGATAACAGAACGCTCCCTGCACCAGCAATGACGTCACGACGGCGATCGGCACATCGCGCTTGGCGTTCTTGGCCTCGGCGCCCATAGCCGTGACTGATTCAAATCCGACCAGGATCAGAATGGCCACCGTGGCCTGAATAAAAGCCCAGCCGAAGCTATGGATTCCAACCACGGATTTGGGATTGGGATGCGTCAGGAAGTTTCCCTTGTCATCGGTGGTCGGATAGGTGACGTGATATGGCACCGGTTTGCCTGCCGCATCGAGTTTGGGTTGCGGAATGCCGTTGGCATCGCGCACGACAACATCGGTCGCAGCGCCGTTCACCATCTGCGAGGTCGTGGCGAACTCGTAGTTGTACGCATCGCCCGAAGTGGAGTCGAACTGGTAGGCTTCGCTTCCGGGTTTGTGGCTCAAGCGATAGCTGAGCGCAAAGAACGAGAAAATCAGCAGCGCGCTGATCTGGATCACGTTGATGGCGATATTGACCGAAGTCGCGCCGGTAATGCCGCGGTGCGCGATATAAGCAATGGCAAACGAAAACGCGATCGCGACCACCATCATGAATGCCGGGCCCGGGTTCGAGGCATTCATGAAGTTTGGCCACAGCGTTCCGACCAGATAGCCGCACAAGATTCCCATCACGCCGACCATCACGCCCGGGTAGATCCAGTAATAAAGATGCGAGGCCCAGCCTACGATGAATTTCGAGACGCGAGCATAGCGCCACGCTTTGTCGTGGTTGAGGAACGACTGCTCGGCAAAGTAATACGAGCTGCCGGTGCCGGGATAGAGCTTAGCCATCTCGGCGTAGCAAACAGCCGTCGCCAGGCAGAGCAGGAGCGCGATCACGATGCCGATCCACATCGATGGACCGGTGACACCCGTGGTCGCCTGGATGAAGAAGGTAAGCCAGAGGAAGGCACCCGGAGCGATGAGCGCCATGGCGTTCATGGTAAGGCCGGTCAGGCCGACGGTGGGTTTCATTTCTGCGGAGCTGTTTGCCAAATGAGGTTCTGCCAAACGCGGTTCTCCTGTCTTTCGCCTCTTCCACGTTGACCATAGCGGCTTCCTCAAGCAAGCGTCCAATAAATACTTTTGCTACCCGATATCGAAGTTTTTTGTTAGAAAGAAAACTTATAGGCCAAATAAGCCAAGGAGATGCATTCAATTCCAAACGCGATAAGCCCGGTGAAGTGCAAAGCGTTGCATCGACACCCGATAACGGGCCTGCTAGCTTCCACCGAGCATCCACGAAGCCGAAAGCCCTCTCTTCACGGCGGCTGGAGAAATCCTCTGTGGAAATAGAGGATTCCCCTTACAGACACGAGCTGGCCAACATGATATTTTGCCTGCGCTTTGCTCCTATCTTCTAACTCGCCGCTTTCAACTCGCCTTCCTAAGTTGCAGAGACTGAGGCTGCTAGCCCCATCGTATGTTCGTTTCTATCCTAGGCAAACCTTACAAATCGACCGGCATCTAAGCCCATGCTACGATCAGACGAGCCACTACAGTCAATCGACCCATCAGAGGAAACTTTGAGACTTTCAACGCAAGTTACTGAGCAGGAGATTCTGACTCCCTCATCCCGCCCGAGCTTGCTGAGCTTTCTCAGCACCATCGAACGCTTCTGCGCCTGGCTGCTCAACGCCATTGGCGACGTTCTCGAAGAACATCGCTTTCTGTGCTGGCTGCTGCTGGCCGTTCTTTACGTTCCCGTGGTCCTGGTTGAGGCGCATTCCCATCTCCTCTCCAATGACGAGATCTATAGCGTCCACATCGCCCAGGCTCCTACGCTTGGCCGCATGCTCTGGATGAGCCGCCAGATTGACCTGCATCCACCGTTGCACTACCTGCTGGAGCGCGCCACTCTGCACCTTGATCTTCCCCGCTGGTGCGCTGCGCGACTGCCCGCCATGGTTGCGGGCCTGGTCACTACCTGCGTCATCTTTTACTTCATGGCGTGCCGTCTCGGCAATCTGTTTGGACTGGTGTCTGTCACCATGTTCTGGTTCAGTTCAGTCAGGGCGTTCGCATGGGAGGGACGCCCGTACATGCTCTGGATGTGCTTCCTCTCTCTGCTGCTCTTGAGCTGGGAGAGGGCTACCACTCCGCGGCGGCGTCCGGCTGCTGTGCTGGCTGTCTTTTGCTGCAGCTTCTTGATGATTTCAAATCATCTCTTCGGCATCGCCTGTCTTATTCCCTTTGCTCTGGCAGAGGCGTGCCGCTTCTGGAAAAGGCGGCGGACCGACTTCGCACTCTGGCTGGCGCTGTTTTTGCCGGCTAGCATAGGCCTGTTTTATTTCAATCCCGTACATGCTCTTGGAAGCAACGGCTTTCCCACCACTCAGATGCCATCGCTGGAGCTGGTCACGAACATGTATATCGCGCTCGTGGATAACTTCTACTTCACGCTTAGCGTCTGCTTCGTGCTGGTTGGTTACTTTGCCCAGGTCCGCAAAGGCGAGGAACAGCGTCCGTTCCAACTCAGGACCGACGAAGGGGTTCTGCTCTACTCACTGCTCCTGCTTCCCTTAGCCATTGTTGTGGCGGCTGCGGTTGCTCACGTTCAGTTCTGGTATCGATATGGCGCGTGCGCAATCCTCGCCATCGCTTTGCTGGCGCCATGGAATCTTTATCGCCGCCTGCGCTCCGCCTATCCCTTCGCCGTCCTGGTCGTCCTGTTTCTCGTCGCCAGTACGATCTGCGCCATAATCAGCGACTATCCCGTGCAGGGGACCAGAAGTTATGGCTATAAAGAGACTGGCCGCCAACCCATCTTCCTCTCGCAACTCGATCCCTCGCTGCCCATCGTGGATGCCAGCCCCATGACCTTCACGGAAATGTCAGACCGGGAGCCGCCTGCAATCGTGGATCGCGTTTTTTATCTCACCGATCGCGCAGAAGCGCTGCGCTACTCCGGCTATACCTTGTTTGAGACCGAGGACAGAACTCGCGAGATCCTCGGCCTCCCGTCGCACACGGCGCCACTGAACGAGTTTCTAGAGACGCACTCCCGTTTTTATTTGATTGCGACTTACACCAGCAGGCACGACTGGTTACCCCGCGCGCTGGCAGACAGGGGCGAAACGATCCAGTACATCGGCAAGTTCGTCTCTTCCTATGCTGACGACGATCTTTATTTTGTATCGGTNNGCGCACTTTGCGATGGGTGGGATGACATTAGCTTGGGGTACGTTTCCTCCGTCCGCTGCCGACCGAAAACCGAGCGGCGAGCCCTAGCTCCCCAGGAGCCATTCGAAAAGGTTCAGAAGCGAGAGGTCCAACTCATTGATTCCAAGATACGTTACAAGTAAGTCGTTATTTCTCAAAGACCGAGCCGGATCTTGCCAATAATTATCGCGAGGTCTTTGATTCTTAAGGACCGCATCAGGGGGGCGAACGAGGATTGGCTGCAACGGAACAGTTAAGATGGAATCCGACGCGTCCTTTGCGGCACCACGAAAGACCTATCCCATCAACATTCCGCCGTTCACGTTGAGCA
>PLHN01000456.1 GCA_003139975.1 Acidobacteriaceae bacterium | reverse complement strand
ATCCGGCAGATCGAGGCGAAGGCGCTGAGAAAACTGCGGCATCCGTCGCGGTCGCGGAAGCTGCGGGCGTTTATGGATGGGGTTAGAGACTAAGGTCTGAGGTTAGAGGTCAGATTGCAGAGATGGGCGCGAGGGATCGCGCCCATTTTTATTTCCCTTCTTCGAAAATCGGACAAATCACTCTAGTAAGTGCCGATGCCGTTGGCGGTACGGATCTTGAACCAATCGTAGGCAGCGGGTTTGATTTTGTTGGGGCGGCAGATTACATCGAAGCGCACTCTCATGAGTGTCTGCTGAACGCGGGAGATGACCTCATTGTTCTCCTGCGCGCTGCGATTCTCGACGCGCTGCGACCAGCGCTCGGTGGTCATGCGCTCGTTCATCTTGGTGGTTGAGTCGGGATCGTAGGCGTAATTATAGGGGTAAGCGTTGCGGTCCTGCGCGGCTTCCATGCGCAGCTGATTATGCTTCCGCATGCGCACATTGGCATCGATGGCCGCGGAGAGCACTTCCGACTGCTCGTCAAACCATTCGTGCACGGCATCTTCGGTTTCTTCGGAGCTATGGTTCGCGCGATAGTCGTGGATAGCGGTCACAATTTCCAGGGAATTCTCCGTGCCCTGCAGGACGATGGCGGGAAAGGGGCTCTTGCGGATCGACATGTCGTCGTCGGAGAAGACATGCTTAGCTTTCGGGGCGCCATCCTTTTTGTCAGCCCCGTTTTTCTTGGCGACATCGCCGAGTGGCGGAGCGGAGCTGTCGGTGGACTGGCTCCAGGCTAGGCCCACGAATGGAATCAGGAGAATCAGCGCCAGAAGCGGCTTTCGCATAAGTCCTCTATATAAGATGGGCGACGGCCCATGATAACAAGACGGCGGGAGGGGCGCGGAGTTACCTCTGTGATAGGCCGAAGGTGCCTGAAGATTGGAAATCAAGCAGACTGCGGCCACAAATGGCCGCGCCGAAGCGCATGCCCGCATGCCTGTTAAAATCAACTTGTCCTCATGGAAGCCAGCCATATAAGAAATTTTGCGATTATTGCGCATATTGACCACGGGAAATCCACGCTGGCCGACCGGCTGCTGGAGCTAACCGGGTCGCTGGCCATGCGTGAAATGCAGGAGCAGGTCCTCGACTCGATGGACCTGGAGCGTGAGCGCGGCATCACGATCAAAGCGCATGCCGTCCGGATGGTGTATCCCGCCCAGGATGGACAGACTTATCAGCTCAATTTGATTGATACGCCCGGACACGTCGATTTTTCTTACGAGGTCTCGCGGTCGCTGGCGGCTTGCGAAGGGGCGCTGCTGATTGTGGACGCATCGCAGGGCGTGGAGGCGCAGACGCTGGCGAATTCTTATCTTGCGATCAATCACGGGCTGGAGATTATTCCGGTCATCAACAAGATTGATTTGCAGAGCGCGGACATCGAGCGGACGAAAGAGATGATCGAGGGCGCTGTGGGGCTCGATGCTTCGGACGCGCTGCTGATCAGCGCGAAGACCGGGCAGGGCGTGCCAGCCGTGCTGGAAGCGATTGTGAAGCGGATTCCGCCGCCGAAGGGGACTCCGGAGCGGCATTTGCAGGCGCTGCTGTTCGATTCGTGGTTCGACCCGTATCGCGGGGTGGTGGTGCTGGCGCGCGTGTTTGAAGGCACCCTGCGCGTGGGACAGAAGATTCGGCTGTGGTCGAATGGCCGGGTGTTCCAGGTGGAAGCGCTCGGCGTGCTCACTCCCAAGCCCGTGGTGATCGACGAACTGGTGGCGGGCGAAGTCGGGTTCATCATTGCGAATATCAAGAACGTGGCCGACACCAAGATCGGCGACACGATTACCGATGATGACCGGCCGGCGATTGAGCCCCTGCCGGGGTTTGAAGAGATCAAGCCGATGGTGTTCGCCGGGCTTTATACGGTGGACGCGCACGAGCACACGGCGCTGCGCGAGGCGCTCGAGAAGCTGAAGCTGAATGACTCTTCGTTTTTCTTCGAGCCGGAAAGTTCGGTGGCGCTCGGATTCGGCTTCCGCTGCGGGTTTCTGGGCCTGCTGCACATGGANNAGATCATCCAGGAGCGGCTGGAGCGGGAGTATAACCTCGACTTGATTACTACGGCACCAGGCGTGCGGTATTTGATTCACAAAACCGATGGCGAGGTGATCGAGGTCGACAATCCTTCGCGCTGGCCGGATACGAGCGAGATTGCAAAGGTGGAAGAGCCGGTGATTCTGGCCGTCATTCTTACAAATGAGGAGTACGTCGGCGGGATTCTAAACCTCGTCGAGGAAAAGCGCGGGAAGCAGAAGAGCTTTGAGTATGTGAGCGCGTCGCGGGTGATGCTGCAGTATGAATTGCCGCTGAATGAGATTGTGCTCGATTTTTACGACCGCCTGAAGTCGGTTTCGCGCGGCTATGCTTCGCTCGACTATCATCTTTCGGGGACGTGGGACTCGCCCATGGCGAAGCTCGACATTATGGTGGCCGGGGAACCGGTGGATGCGCTTTCGACCATCATCCATCGCGACTTCGCCTATGAGCGCGGACGTGCGCTGGCGACGAAAATGAAAGAACTGATCCCGCGGCAGATGTTTGAAGTGGCAATTCAGGCGGCAATTGGGGCAAAGATTATTGCGCGCGAGACTGTGCCGGCAATGCGCAAGAACGTGCTGGCCAAATGCTACGGCGGCGACATTACGCGAAAACGCAAGCTGCTCGAAAAACAAAAAGAGGGCAAGAAGCGCATGAAGCGGATCGGGCGGGTGGATATTCCGCAAGAAGCGTTTCTCGCGGTGCTGAAGGTGGGGGAAGGAAGTAGCTAAATCCGCCGAAGGGGAAATCCTATGTTACGCACTGCGGCAATCATGGTCCTGCTCACGGCCCTTCATCCATTTGCATTGTCTCAGCCCACCAACGCTAGCAACCAACTTGTCCAAGCCCAACAAGCCACTCCAGTTCAGCCCACCCGTCCGCGAAGGATTCGCGTGTCCGGCGCGGTAATGCTCGCAATGTTTGAGCGCAAGACGATGCCGGTATACCCCGATGAGGCGCTGCTAAAAGGCATTCGAGGCGAGGTGATTCTAAACATCGAGGTCGATGACACGGGCAAGGTTGTGCTGTGCTCGCCAGTCGAGGGCGACCCGCTCCTCGTGGCGGCCAGCGTGGAAGCGTTAAAAGATTCTCGTTTTCGTCCGTATCTGCTCAACGGAACTCCGATCTGGGTCGAGACGCAGCTGGGATTTCACTTTTCCGTGGAAAAGATGGGCGGGAGTATCACCGGGAAGGTGGAATGTATCACGTCCATTCCCGATCGGGCGGAGTTTCGTACGGGCGTCGAGACAGACGCGGGCGTAATCGTACTGGACCCGCACAAGATTTCCGGGGGCGATCCGAAATTGCCACCTGAATTGGAAGGTAAATCAGGATCCGTCTATTTGGCCATCACCGTAGGCGCAGACGGCAAGGTTCAAGATGTGAAAGTCATAAGCGGCGATCAACCCTTCGTTGGTCCCGTCGTCGACGCGGTAAAGCGGGGAGTTTACGAGCCTCGGCTGGTTGATGGAAAACCTTCTGCTGCAATGATTGAAGATAGCTATCACTTTGGGCCGCGACGTTGAGAATGCCGATGCCGAAATAGCTCTACGGTCGTGTGACGACCTCGTTGGGGCCAGCGGGGAGGACAAAGTTGACGCCATTTTCGCGGTTGGCTGCGACGGTGGCCGGGATATCGAGGGCGGAAACCTCGATGCTTCTTATGCCGTATCCGGGCTGGGCGTTGTTGACGCTATGCGCGTAGAGGATGCGGCCGACGATAGCGTAGTCGGGAATTTGTTCTTGATGGCCATCGCGGTAGACGAGGACGGTGGGCGCCAGTGCGGCGGAAGAAACTGCCTCCGTTTGCCGAGCTGAGGATCCCGTCGGATCGGATGATGCCCTCGGTTCGCGTACCGGCGCCGGGGGCGTCTCTCCGGTATCCGGCCGTCGCGCGCTTCCTCCGTAGCGAACGTAGCGATCACCTTCCAGTTCAATCAGCAGCGGCGCAGCCTTGGGTTGCGGCGGAGTGTCGGCGGCGATCGCCTGCTGCATCATGACGAACTGCGGGGCGGACTCGGGCGCCGGTTGCTCGTAGGGGTAATCGTCGTAGAAATAGGGATTGTCGCCGAGAAAGTATCCGAAGGGGACGCCACCACGCCGATGGTTGAAAGAGGATGCTCCGTGGCGCGCCGAACCATAGCCGGGTGCTGGCCTGGCGGCTCCTCGCATTTGTGCCAGACCGGCGGGAACTGAGGCTGGCACAAGAGCGAGCGCTGCCGCGAGAACGAGAGTGAGTCTGGTTGCCATCGGCCCCCCTTTTGTGATTTTACGCTCGTTATTGAGGGACTGGGAACAGTCGCAGAAGGCCGGATGGGGGCCAACCGAGACGGCCTTCGAACTCGGTTGCAGGCGCAAATCCTTGGGGTAGTTTGGGGTACAGGGTTCGCGGTATGTGCAAATCTCACATTTCGTGACGAAAGTGCTGATTTGACGCGGGATCGGCGCAATGGTCGTCATAAGCCGTTAACCAACTTAGAAACATAGGCTTAGGCTGAATGGAGCGCTGCCAGCATATCTCTTCTTGGCACCCTTGGATGTCAGCTGATCGTGTGTCGTCCACTCATCCACAGTGTTTTCCACAGGGTGAAGGACGCTGCCTTTGCTGCGGATGGGCATGACCTCCGGGGCTAAAGCCCCATTTCAATAACTCTGTTTCCGGTGCCGTTGAAGCTATGCCCTTTCAAACCTCTAACCGTCCAAAGTTCTGACTGTTTTGCGATTCGAAGGATGCGCGACAAGGGTAAAAAGGGGAATGGGCAGAAGTTTTCATCTCTCCTCTGGAGCTTTTTTCGGGAGCATAGGCTTCAATCTGATAAGGTCTTCGACCGTAGTCAGCATTTTATTGGTTCCGAATTGTTGTTCCAGACGCCGCGCCATGAGTTCTGCCAGCGGCGCCTGTGTGTAGGCCTCGCAAAAATCACGATACATAAACGGCATCCTGTTCACGTCCATTTGATTCAGCGCCTGGAGACCGCCGATTCTTCGGAGCGAGTATTCGACGCGGGCGTCGAGGGGAGGGGGTAGAATCTCTTTTCCTCCCGAGCGAATCGGCAACAGGTCTACGCCCCACTTGCGAAGATAGTCGTTAACATAGGCCCAGGCGGCGTCGGCTTCGATTTTCTTTTCGTCGTCGGAGCCTATCCCTCCCTGCCGTTCCTGAATCAATTTCCCGATGTCTGCTACACCTGGAAAGTAGGATGACTTCATCCGCCACTCTCTAAATGCCCACTCGATAACTTCAGGGGACACATGCTCAAAAACCCTGGCAAACTCAGCGAATAGCTCCTTTTGCACTTCCGATTTGCTATTTTGGGCTGTTAGATTGATTTCTACGGCTAATTTCTGCTGCGAGGGCGAGGCCGTCAAGGATGTTCTGCTTTGTGCGCTCAGAGCGTTGCGTTGAGGCTGAGGGCTTGTATGTCGCATTACTATTCCTCCACTTCATGTTTTCAAAATAGGAGAGTTTGAGCGCTCCACCCCCAAGACTCTCATCCAGAGCTTTGCCTCTGATGAATTTAGTTGCCTCTTCTTGCGAGCAACCCATGCGCTTCGCTTCCGCCTTTACGGCCTCGGCAACCGTAGAGATGAAACCATTCGTTGCTGCTAGTTGGAGGTTCTCAATTAAACCCTTAGCGAGTATCCGCGGAATGTAATTCTCCAAGAATATCTCGGGGCTTATGCCATATCTCGAAGCTAGGTTCCAAGCTGTTGTGATGCGGCTCACGGATCCGCTTATCGGTCGCCCTGTATGCCTCGCTTCTGCTCTTACAATTTCAACCACAGAGCCGATGGTGGTCGGAATATTCCCTTTACTATCTCTTTCCAGTCTATCGATAATTCGATTCGCACATTCCTGTGCGGTGAGTATTTCTTGTTCTGTGAAGTATTCTTGTTCAAAAGTATTGTTCCCTAAGTTTTGTTCTTCCTTATATGGGATGTCACGAATGTCGCGAGAGCGCGACTGGACTGTCGTACTCTGCGACGTGGAGGTCGCGGGGAACGACACAGGAGACGTGGGAGACGACGCGTGCGTCGCGTGGCGCGACAGGAATGACGCGATGGAGGACGTAGAAGTCGCATCTTCTTCCGCTGCTGTGTTCTCGTCAGTGAATTCCTGATCCGGAATTTGATCGAAGAGCGGGATGACGATTGCGGTCTTAGGACGCGCGGGTACGGGAATGAGGAAGTATGTTGTCATGTTCGAGGACCGGATGATGCGGATGAGATTCAAACTCTCAAGCTTTTTGAGCGCACGCTGGACGGTGCGCTGCTCCACGCCCAAAAGTTCCGCCACTTTGGCAGTGCCGACCCATGTAGAACGGGTTTCACAATTCGCATGCCGTGCCAGCGCGTGATAGACCGCTATTCCCGTCGTTCCCACTTCGCGGGCGTAGTGATCGATGAAACTGTTTTCTGTAATGTAGAAATTAGCCCTTCGGCCGCTGCGGACTGCTTCTCTCATTTACTTGGGAACCCCTTGTTGCAATATCAAGAATGCCGTGTTCAAGTTTGCTCTTGTTTGTTGCTCGCGTGAGTGCAGCGCGACGGTTTTTCTGTGTACATCTTGTGGAGGTGTGGTCCTGCTTGTGGAGAACGCCGGAAAACACATCCCAACTAGTAACGCCGTGGTGCCGTGGCACACAGCGGCCTCCGATGACTCCGTAAAAAAATACAGATCCCTCGCTCCGCGAAGGGATGACAAGTGTGTGTTACTGACAACGTACATTCCACCAGTGACTCCGTTACTCGCTGGGTTCGCTGTTGCCACTGGCCAGGTTGGCGAAGCGCGTCGAATTGTGCAGGAATGCGAGATGGAACTTGCCGATGGGGCCATTGCGCTGCTTGGCGACGATGATTTCGGCTCGGCCTTTGAGTTCTGGATCGTCCTGCTTATAAATCTCTTCGCGGAAGATGAACATGACCAGGTCGGCGTCCTGCTCAATGGAACCGGATTCGCGGAGGTCGCTGAGCTGCGGGCGATGATCGCCGCCGCGGCTCTCCGGAGCGCGGCTGAGCTGCGAGAGCGCGACGACCGGAACTTCGAGCTCCTTGGCCAGGGCTTTCAGGCCGCGCGAGATCGCCGAAACTTCCTGCGTGCGGTTTTCGAAACGCTTGCTGCCTCCCGACATGAGCTGGAGATAGTCGACGACGATGAGGTCGAGGCGGCCCTGCGCTTGTTTGAGGCGGCGAGCCTTGGCGCGCATTTCGGTGAGGCCGATGCCAGCCGTGTCGTCGATGAAGAGTTGCGCTTCCGCGAGTTCGGCCGCGGCGCGCATCAGCTTTTCTTTATCTTCCTTCCAAAGCGACCCGGTGCGGAGTTTGTGCGCATCGATGATGGCGCGCGAGCTGAGCAAGCGGTGGAGCAGAGCTTCGCTCGACATTTCAAGCGAGAAGATGCCAACGGTTTTGCCGTCGTCGATGGCGGCATTTTCGGCGATGTTCATCGCGAACGAGGTTTTGCCCATCGAAGGGCGCGCGGCGAGGATGACGAGGTCGGATTTCTGCAAGCCGCTGGTCATCTCGTCCAGATCGTCGTAGTGCGTCGCAAGGCCGGTGATGCGCTGGCCGCGCTGCATGAAAGCGTCAATGCCACCGGAAAGGCGGATGGTTTCGTTGATACGGGTGAAGCCTTTGCCGATGCGCTTTTCCGAGAGCGCGAAGACGGCGGCTTCGGCGTCGTTCAGGATTTCGTCGGCCGGGTCGGATTGCTCGCTGGCCTTGGCGATGGCGTTGTTGGCGGCTGTAATCAGGCCGCGCAGCATGGCCTTGTCGCGGACGATGTGGACGTAGTGTTCGATCGAAGGACGGTCGGGCACGCCATCGAGGAGACTGGAGACGTAGCCGACGTCGCCGATGGCTTGCAGATCTTTTTTCCGATCGAGCTCCTCGATGAGTGTGATGATGTCGATAGGGCGCGAATGTTCGGCGAGCTCCAGCATGCGCGCGTAGATGCGGCGATGCGAGTCGAGCGAGAAATCTTCGGGGCGGAGATGCTCGGAGGCGTCGTTGAAGGCGCGATTGTCGAGCAGGATGGCGCCGAGGATCGAGCGCTCGGCTTCGACGTTCGCCGGCATGCGCCCGATGGTGGAGTCGATGGTGGCCACGATGTTTAAGTGAGTGCGAGGCATCGTAATTTGTTTTGGCCTGTGGACGTATGCGAGTCGAGGCGGAAAACACGTCCGAAATTATTTTTTTTGCGCCAGAGCCTTGCTTACCTAAGGGACACCTTCAGGTTGATGAGAGCCCCAGCCTCGGCGCCCTGGGGGCCTCGCCCTCCGTAACGGTATGAGCGCAGTATGCCACGGAGCGAAGAAAAAGCAAATATCTTTGCGCGGCCTGCAGGGCGGGCCGATCACATCAGTCGGTGACCGGCATCATGGCAAGGCTGCCTTGCTGCGCTTGACGATAAGACGTAAATAAGCCTCGTATTGCCGTGAGTACTCCGAAAGCTGAGCCGCCACGGAGGCAGTAGAAGTAAAGGAGTCCGGCATGAGCTACGCCATTGAGGGCCCGCTTCCACACCCCCCTACGAAATGCGTCACCATCGACGTTGCCGCCTCCCGCTGCAACGTTCCGGCAGAAGAGATCGGGGAATACGTGCGCGAAGGCCTTCTCATTCCGCTCAAGTCCAACAATGGGGTCCAGTACTGCACGGACCTCGACTACGGATGGATCCATACCATCAAGCGCTTGCGCGAGGAAGCGCACCTCTCTTTTGACGGCATCCGGGAGTTGCTGCGCACGCGGTGTGCGTGCTGGAAATTTCGTCATTGCGAATTTCACAACACGAAAGAGTGCCCCATGACCCAGGACCCATCCAAGCCCTGCTGGGCCAATCGGGCGACCTGGCATGTGCTGGCATCCTATCCATGCTATTCCTGCCTTGTCTATCGCACGCTCCCCTTCTGTGGATCTGTAAGAGCCGTGCTCCATGGTTCTCCTTGCGGGGCGACACAAGGCAATCGAGATCGAGCGCAATAGAAATGCGTCTGACGGAGACTCGATAGCTCGAGGTTCAGGGACAATCAGCGAAAAACAAATGCGGCTCGGGCCAGCCACCCAAGCCGCATTGTTGTCGCAGATGCTTCTGGCTGCCGTCTTCCGCCCTAAGGAGAAGACCATCGCCTACTGGCGCTCCGAAAAGCGCCGTGCGGTGATGCCCGGCCTGAAGCTTGCGCTTCAAGCTTGACGATTCAGCGCTTCAATCCCGCCCTTGGAAGGAGAGGATCTCGGAGGAGGCCGCAACGCCCGGGCACCAGCTCACTGGACATGAACCGGAATTCCCCCGGCGATTCCCCCTCGAGAGAATCACCGGCAACGCTAAATCTCATCGGCAGCCGCGCAGAAACATACTCGCGATTGACTTCTAGCAATGTGCCGGATGGTGGGCAGATGGCGCAACGGGAAACTGGGGCGGTTCTGTGCATAAGCTGTGGAGGCGGCGAAGTTCTTGTGGATGGCGGGAGGAAAAGCGGGGAGAATTTCGAGAGACGAGGCGCGAGGGCGCCCTTCGCTTCCCAGTGGGTTGAACCCGCGCTCCATTTCCCTTGCCCGTTGTACCGTTTGCCTTACAATACCCTGCAAATGATTGCGCACTTGCGCGGGACGCTGCTGGCGAAACATCCGAATCAGGCGATCGTGGAAACCCATGGCGTGGGCTATGACGTCGTGATCACGGTGCCGACGTTTTCGGAAATGCCGGCGGCGGGCAGCGAGGTCGCGCTCCACATTCACACGCACGTTCGGGAGGACGCACTCAGTCTGTATGGCTTTTTGCGGCTGCGGGAAAAACATCTGTTCGAAAAATTGCTGACTGTGAGCGGGATCGGGCCGAAGCTGGCGATTACGATTCTAAGCGGTATGCCGGCCGAGGAAATGGTTGCGGCCATTCGCGGGGGCGATGTGGCGCGGTTGACGCGCATTCCGGGAATCGGAAAGAAGACCGCTGAGCGTATGGTGCTGGAGCTGCGCGACAAGCTCCCGGCCGCGGCGGGAGCGGCGGAGACGAGCGCGGCGCAAGCGAGCCCAGTGGAACAGGACGTGATTTCGGCGCTGGTCAACCTGGGTTATCAACGGGCGGCGGCGGAAAAGGCATTGCTCGCATCGCGCAATGGCAAGGATGCAGGGACTAAGAATTTTGAAGCATTGTTCCGCGACGCGCTCGGAACGCTGTCGAAATAGTTCGCGGCTAACGGAACTCCGATTCAGTGCCGGCAAAAAAGCCCCAACCACAGAGGGCACAGAGGACTACGGCGCTTAATCGATTTTGAGAACGATCTGGAAAGTCAGGGGCCCGAGGGGGAGTCTGTGCGCAAGCTGGTTCCGGTAATTCTTGTAATCGGGTGTTTCGTGGTGGTTTTGTTCACCAGGGGTCCACGGCTGGTGGATGAGCGGGAAAACAAAGTGCTGGTGAGGCCGCCGTATCGAAGACTGGTCTCGCAGCGGGCGAAGGAACTGCACGATACACTGACGATCGCCGATCTGCACGCCGACTCGCTTCTGTGGGGGCGCGATCTTCTGCGCCGCTCCTGGTATGGGCACGTGGACATTCCCCGGATGGCCAACGGCAACATCGCGCTCGAAGTCTTCTCGCTGCCGACCAAGACGCCGCACGGCCTGAACATCGAAAGCAATGACGACAAAAGCGACGATATCTTCTGGCTGGCATTGGTGGAGCGCTGGCCGCCGCGGACGTGGAAAAGCCTGACCGCGCGGGCGGTGTATCAAGCCGAGCGGCTGCATTCTTTTGCGATCGCTTCGCGGGGCAGCTTCGCGCTGATCGAAACCTCCGACCAACTCAACTGGTATCTGGAACGGCGGAAGAGCAATCGGCGCCTGACGGCGGGATTGCTCTCGATCGAAGGGGCGCACGCGCTCGACGGCAAGCTGGAAAACCTGGATGTGCTCTATGCCGCGGGCTATCGCATGATGTCGCCCAGCCATTTCTTTGACAACGATATTGGAGGATCGGCGGCGGGCGTGGGGAAGATTGGACTGACCGACAAGGGCCGCGAGTGGGTGCGGCAGATNNAGATGGAAGCGCGGCACATGATCATCGATCTGGCGCACGCCTCTCCGCAGACGATCGACGATGTGCTAGCGATGGCCACGCGGCCGGCGGTGGTTTCGCACACCGGGGTGCGGGGCACGTGCAACAACAACCGCAATCTTACCGACGATCAGATTCAGGCGGTGGCGGCGAAGGGCGGGTTGATCGGGATCGGCTACTGGGACACGGCGACTTGCGGCACNNGGCACGGATGCGCGGGCGATTGTCCGGGCGATGCGCTATGTTTCCGACCGCGTGGGAGTGGAGCATGTGGCGCTCGGATCCGATTTCGATGGAGCGGTCACCGAGCCTTTCGATACGACCGGCGTGATCGAAATTACAGCCGCCATGATGGATGCAGGCTACTCGGAAGAAGACATTCGCAAGATTATGGGCGAGAACGCGATGAAGTTTCTGCGGGAGAATTTGCCGGAGCGGTAAAGGGCGATAGTCGGTGCCGTGCGTCGGTCCCGCTAACGCTTGGGGCGTGTTCGGGGGTGAGATATCTGCTTACAAGCAAATCTACTCTAGGCGGTCTGCGAGTACACGAAACGATGCTTTGATTGCTGGCCATCCACCTGTAAATTTCGCTTTGGGAAATTCGTTCCCGAATCGGCTCGTTTTCTCCGGAGCGCAACTTGGTCTGGCAGGATTACGTACCTCGCGACATACAGGAGTCGTACGAGACTCGGGACTACCATCACGCCGCCACGATACTTGCGAACGAATTCCGAAGCGAATTTCAGGATGTTTGCAAGGCCTTAAGCGAATTTCGCATCACAACCGCTGACATTCTGGCCAAGGGCGGAAACGAATCGGCGATCCCTAAGAGGTTCTCCGCCATCCTCCGCCCTCTAGGATGGAAGGAAGAGAAATTGCAAGCCAATCTGATGGTCGACGACAGAACAATCAGCAGCGATACCCATCGGATCGACTACGTAAAGGGCCGAGTCGCCTTGGATGTCGAGTGGAACAGCAAGGACCAGACATTCGACCGCGACTTGTACGCATTTCGGTCGTTTTTTGAGTTCGGAAAGATCAGCGCTGCCGTGCTGATAACGCGGAGCGAACAAGTATAGACTTTGGAGGAGCCTCGATCTGATTTCAACTGATTCGATGTCTCCCTAGGGCTTCCCAAATATGATTAGCTATGTGAATTACTACCGCTGCCCCAGGGAGGGAACGCAATGGGCAAATGCGTGGTCCTCCATGTGCAACGACAAGTGCCCCAACTGTAATGCGGAGATTGAGCCTTATCGAAGCGATGAAATCAGTGCTCCCTTAGCTCATGAATTTGCAATGCAGCATTGACGTCGCCGCCGCCTACAAATCCGGCACGCAGATCGCTCGCGTTGTAAGCGAGCACTGGTGTGGCCGAGAGCTTTATTGTCCCGCTTGCGATTCCAACCAAATATTGCCGTCGCGGGTGAACACGCCTGGTCTCGACTTTACCTGCCCGCGATGCGACCAGGTTTTTCAACTCAAGAGCTCGCGAATCTGGAATCCAAAGAAAATTGTCGACGCGGGATACGACGCGATGATTCGTGCGATTAGGTCGGATAGAGCGCCGAATCTTCTCGTGCTTCAGTACACGAGCGAGTGGTACGTCCAGAACGTGTTGCTGATTCCTCGGATGTTTTTTTCCGAGAGCGTCATTGAGAAGCGCAAACCTCTAAGCCCAACAGCGCGCAGGGCGGGTTGGGTTGGCTGCAAGATACTGCTGAGCGGAATTCCCGAGGACGGCAAAATCGCGGTTGTATCGTCCGGCACCCCTGAGCCACGAGAACAAGTTCGGCGAGAATTTGAACGCGTGAGGGGGTTGGGCAAACTGCCGCCGTCCTTGAGGGGCTGGACTGTGGATGTCCTTAACGCCATCCGCCGATTGGGGAAGTCCCAGTTTTCCCTTCAAGAGCTATACCAACTGGAGCCGGAGCTGCAAGCGGCGCACCCTCACAACCGGAACGTACGTCCGAAAATGCGACAGCAACTTCAGGTGCTCCGAGACCTGCGGCTCCTCGACTTCACGGACAAGGGAACCTACAGGCTTCGTTCATGAAAAGACGGTGGCCCCGATGGTCGCGGCGTCGGCTTCTATTTCCGAAACACGACCGAATTGATACTTTTCGGCGTCAGAGGAAAGAATGCGCGCACGCTCGCGCCGGGTCGTAGGCAGGTCAACGTCATCAAAACCCAGAAGCGTGAGCATTCCCGAAAGCCGGATGAGATCTACGAGATCATCGAATCCTGTAGCCCAGGACCCTACCTTGAACTATTCGCTCGCGGTCTCCGGCGGGGATGGACTTCTTGGGGCAATCAGGCCGACGAGTATTTCCCGACTTGGTCTACCTACGCAAATCACTCGCAGAGCGGGCGGGACTCGGATCATCCCCTGCTCTTCGACTTGCCCGGTGCCTAGCTAGTTGCCTACGAAGCGGAGATAAAGGTCGCGGTCCTGGCGGCAGGTTTCGGCCATCTGTTTGACGCGCTGCCAAGCTTCCAGCTGCGAGTCATCTCGGACGCGTTCCCGGACGCGCTCCCATTCCTTCAGGAAGCCTTCCATCTGCAGGTGATTGAAGACGGTTTTGCCGAAGGGATCAACGCCACTTAGCAGCACGAACGTCGGGTCGCTCGGGGCTGGAACAACTCCATTCAGAATGACCCATTCGCTGCGCTCGCCCAGGTCGTCTTCCAGTTTGATCACTAAGGACATCGGGAATCCCTCGAAATTTGTGCTGGCGGAAATGTAACAGTCTTGGAGGGGGATTTCAAAGACGGGGCGGGTGTCGAAGGTAATGTTGGGGAATGACGCGTGGTAAGGAGCACCGCACCGCACCGCACCGCGAGCGGGCGGAGCGCCCGCGGAACCGCCGCCACCACCCCAGCCCGCAAAAAACCGCGCAGTCTGGGGGCCCCGGGAGGGTGCCGGCGCTACGCTCTACGCCAGAGCGGTGTGGGTTCCGTGCTGGAAGTGGTATTGGACGATCTTGGCGGCCAGGGCCGGGCTTATCTGCATGCCTTGGGCCCCGACGGAGCGCACGACTTCTCCGCGGCAAACGACCTCGGTTGAGGCGAGTCCGGCAATTTCGGGCGGCAGCACAAGGCTGATCTCGAGCTGTACGGTGGGCTGCAGCAGTTCCTCGGCGCGGAACAGGATGCCGGAGCGGCTGATGTTCTCCGTGGTCCCAGGCCGCCAATTTGCTTCGCCGAGCGGGCGATAGCGGAGAGGCAGTTGCAGCTTGAAGCGGCGAGCGCGATACGGCGGCGCTTTCTTTTGTTCCGCGACACCGGCTTTGGCGGTGGATAGCGCGGTTGCGCTAGGCATGATTTCGGAGTCGAGCAACTCACGCACTTTTTCCTTCAAGGTGGGAAGCGTAAACGGCTTTTGCAGGAGATTGACGCCGGCGTCGAGCAGTCCATCGTGCCCAATTACATTCTCCGTGTAGCCGGACATGAAAAGCACGCGCACATCGGAGCGCTGCGCCGCGATCTTCTCGGCCATTTCGCGCCCATTCATCCCGGGCATGACCACATCGGTGAGCAGAAGGTGGATCGGGCCCTTGTGGCCATTGGCGATTTGCAAGGCGGCGGCGCCATCGGCGGCTTCAAGAATGCGGTAGCCTTGCGTCTCCAGATACTGCCTCGCCAGCTGCCGTAGATTGGCTTCGTCTTCGACGAGCAGGATCGTCTCCTGGCCGTGATCGGGGCGCGGCAGACCGGCCACTTCCTGCGCGGCCGCGATGTCTTCACGGCCATCGATACGCGGGAAATACGCGCGAAAAGCAGTTCCGCGCTCGGGCTGGCTGTCGACAAAAATGTACGCGCCGCTCTGCTTGACGATCCCGTACACGGTGGAAAGGCCGAGGCCGGTGCCCTTGGTGCCCTTGGTGGTGAAGAACGGTTCGAAAATGCGGGACTGCGTTTCGCTGTCCATGCCGACGCCGGTATCGCTGATCGAGAGCATGACGTATTCGCCGGCGACGATCGGCGCATGGGTGCGGGCAAAATCCTCGTCGAGCGAGACGTTCGCTGTCTCAATCGTGAGCTTGCCACCCTGGGGCATGGCGTCGCGCGCGTTCACAGCCAGGTTCATGATCACCTGGTCAATCTGGCCGGGATCGGCCCGGACCGCCCCGAGCACCGCACCGGGTACCATGACGAGATCGATATCCTCGCCGATCATGCGCGTCAGCATTTTCAGGTTTTCGGTGACCACTTCATTCAGGTCGAGCACCTTCGGCGCCAGCATCTGCTTGCGGCTGAAAGCGAGGAGCTGGCGGGTGAGCGAAGTGGCGCGCTGGGTCGCGTTTGAAATCTCCTCGGCGGGACCGCGGAGCTGGGGATCGGGGCCAATGCGCTCCAGCAGAAACTCCGAGTAACCGGAGATCACCATCAGGAGATTATTAAAGTCGTGGGCGATGCCACCGGCCAGGCGGCCGACCGCTTCCATCTTTTGCGCCTGCCGAAGCTGCAATTCGAGGGTCCGCGTCTCGGTAATGTCTTCCATGAAGATTTCGAAGCTGCTGTCTTTGCCGTTCGGAATCACGCGGCCGGAGATGCGCACAACGATCGCAGAGCCGCCCTTGCGCACGCACTCCACGATGAGGTCGTCGAACTCCTTTTGCGCCTGAAAATAGTCCGCGGTCTGAAACCACTGCTGGGCGTCGGCGTAGAGGCTGCCGAGGTGGCGCCCGGTCAGATCGCGAGGGTCGGCGTAGCCGAACATGGCGACCAGAGCGGGATTTGCGTCACGGAGAATTCCGAGCGCATCGCAACGGCAGATACCGTAGGGCGCATTCATCACCAGCGAGCGAAAGTTGGTTTCCGAGCGGCGCAGACTCTCCTGAGTGGCGCGCAGGGCGGCGTTGAACCAGCAGATGAGCAAGGCCACCGCGAAAAACAACGCCAGGTGCGCGATCGCCCTGCGATACTCAGCCGCCGTGTGACCCCCGGCAAGCGAATAGTAAGCGCCCGCGGTGAGAGCGAACGAGGTGGCGGCGAGGCCGGGCTTCCATCCGCCGTACCAGGCGCTCACCATGACGGCAACGGCGAATACCACGAGGCGGCTCTCGGCTGGATCGGAGAAGAATAAAGTTGGGATCAGAGCCAGCACCGCGCTGAGCAGGGCGACGCCGTAGCGCAGTGCGGGAGCCCGCGCGGGCGTGAAGGCGAAGATGCGGATGAGGGGGAGTTTCATTCGCATACCTAGATGCTATGCGCGCATCCAATGCGCGGCGAGTTACGCTGGTACACCGTATTCTCCCTTGGCGGTACATTGGCCAGAAGTACATCAGTGGTCCAGCTCAGACGAAGGCGTGGAAGTGAAAACCCTTGCCCACAGCGTAGTCTGAGTCGTGGTCTTCGTAAAGACTCGAACCGGAAAACTGGCGGCAAGGGAACAAAGACTTGCAACATGGGCCGGCGAACGACGAAACTAGCCGGGCAGCGGAGACGTTGGCCTGATGGTCCTGGCTTGATGAACCTGATATGAATATCGGCTTTTTTGGCGGCAGCTTTGACCCGATTCACCGGGGACACATCTCGCTCGCTCGAGCGGCTGCGGAGCGCTATGGTCTGCGCCAGGTGCTGTTTGTGGCTGCCAGTGTACCTCCGCACAAGCAGGAGCTGCCAGTTACGCCGTTCGTCCATCGCTATGCGATGGTGGCGCTGGCTACGCAGGATGAAAAGCAATTTGTGCCGTCGCTGGTGGAGGCGCCGGAAGCGGGAACCCCCGCCGGAAAGCCCAGAGCGTCTTCACCTCGTCAGACGAAGACATGTGCCGGGGACCCCGGGACTGTCCTTCCGCAACCCGGCGCGAATTACACGATCGATACCGTGCGGCGGGTGAAGGCTACGCTCAAGAAGCCGGACCGCCTGTTTTTGCTGGTCGGAATTGACGCCTTTCGCGACATTGCAAACTGGCGGGAAGCGCGCGCTCTGCTCGGCGAGTGCGAGTTCGTGGTGGCGAGCCGGCCGGGCTATTCCTTGCGCGATGTGGCCGAGGCGCTGCCGGAACAGTTACGTCCTCCCGCGGCCGTGACGCGCCCGTTCCACAAGCAACCGGCCACCGGAGACCTCGTTCTGCCGGGAGTCACGCTGCACTTGCTCGAAGGCGTTCAGCAGAATGTTTCGGCGACCACGATTCGCGCAGCTGCGGCGCAGGGCAAACCGCTGGCGCGCTGGGTGGATCCGCGCGTGGCGGACTACATCAGGAAGATGGGTTTGTATCGGGGCAGTCGGCCCGAGTGAAGAACGTGCCTGGCAGTGCTCGCCGGCCCAATTTAATTTCGCGAGAGAAATGACTCCGCTGTTTTCTCTGCTTCCACCGGATTTTCCACGCGTGCGGAGATTGCCCGCGCCTCTTCCAGGCGCCCCTGCTGCTGCAAGGCCCGCGCCAGCAACCAGTACCCAGGGTCGGTAGGATGCAAGGCGACGGCGCGCGAATATTGCCGAACCGCTTCCGCCTGGTCACCTTTCTCTTGGGCGATCAACCCAAGCCCGACCATCGGCTCGGGCTGGGCAGGCGCCAGTTGCAGCACCATTTCGAAACATTGCTTCGCTGCCGTCAAGTCGCCCATTTGCCGATAGGCATGCCCGAGATTGAAGTAAGCCGTGGCACGCAGGCCTGGATTGGCCGAGTAAAGAGCCACGGTCTGATAGTGCTCGATGGCCTCTGGCAGATGGCCACGGGCCTGCTCATAAGGACCGAGGTTCATGTTGGCTTCGGGATCTTTGGGACGGATGGCGATCGCGGCCCGGAATTGAGCGGCTGCTTCTTCGGTTCGGCCCTGGCTGGTCAGATAGTCTCCGAAGATGTCGTGGGCGAGGAAATTGTCGTCGGTAAGCGCGAGAGTGCGGCGCCAAAATGCTTCCGTGTCGCGCCAGTAATCGACCTGACGATAAGTGAGCGTTCCCAGAGCGAACAGCGCAATGATGGCGGGAGTAGCGAGGAAAGCGGCGGAAACCTTGTGACGTTCGGCCCGCTCGGCCACCAACCATGTCAGCATCAGAAACAGGCCAATGAAAGGAAGGTAGGCGAAGCGGTCGGCCATGGCATGCGCCCCCACTTGCACCAAACCGATCATCGGGACCAGACTGCCTAGGAACCAGAACCAGCCGACCACAAGATAGCGATGGTTGCGTGCGAGAAGAACCGAGACAGTGACGAGCAGCAACAGCGCCGCCGCCGCAATCACTTGCCAGACAGGGTACAGCTCGGTAGGGTGCGGATACAGCGCCACCAGCTTCGAGGGCCAGAATGCCTTGCCAAGGTAGCGGACGTACGAGATCACCGCAGTCTCCAGCCGGAGGAGCAGGCTGTACTGGGAAGCGCCCTTGATGGCCCCCCCGGCCCGTTCGGCCTTTACGGTGATCGCCGCGCTCACTGCCGAGAGCAGGATGAGCGGCCCCTTTTCCCACAGCAGCCATCCCTTCCACAATCTGGGCGGGCTCCCCAGTTGCGCCCCCGCTTCCGAGGGAGCCGGGGCAAAGATTCGGCATAGCGGCCAGTAGTCCCACAGCAAAAGCAGGAACGGAAACGTGACGATTTGGGACTTGCTCATGAGTCCAAGCGCAAACAGAAAAAACACGGCCCCGTAGCGGAGAAGAGCGGGCTTCCGCGTGTACCAGGAATAGACATGCAGCGCCAACAACAAGAACAGCATGCTCAACACGTTCTTCCGCTCGGCCACCCATGCCACCGACTCAACGTTCATGGGATGAAGCGCGAACAGAGCCGCGACCATCAGGCTGCGCCAGCGGAATCCGGTGGCGTTCTGAAGCAACAGAAAGAGCAAGACCGCGTTGACCGCGTGCAGGAACGCACTCATGTAGTGATGGCCTGCCGGATTCAGACCGAAGAGTTCGAAATCGAGTGCATGAGAAAGCCACGAAACGGGTATCCAGTTCGCCCCGTCATAAGTGGTAAAGACCCACCTTACTGTTGCCCACGTGAGGCCTGCCCTTACATGAGGGTTTTCCGGGATGTATCCGGGGTCGTCGTAGTTGAGGAAACCATTGTGTACGGTGGCGTTGTAGGCGATCAACGCAGCGGCAGTCAGCAGCAGGCAGAGCAGCAAAGTTTGTTGCGAATGCGACTGAAACGGCCGGAAGGATGTTGAAGCCGGCGGTTGTTCCAGACGCTTCGGCGCCGCTGCACTTGCAGATGCACTCATAGATACCGTTATTTTCAGCCGAACAGACCGATCAACGGAAAAGAAGAGGAAGTTGCCGGTGCCGGAAGTAACCGGTGGATCTTCGCTCCTCCGGCGGTGATTTCTGCAGCAAGCCGAAACGGCAGTGCGAGCTGCGTGAATTCGTGCCTTGGTTGGGATCTCCGGGTCTGGTCGCGTGTCATTGGCAAACCGCAGGTTACAATCAATGGACCGGTATGACGAAGAACCCCCTCCGCCTCCAGATCAATGAAGCCATCCTCGCTTGCCAGGAAAAGCAAGCCGAGCAACTGACCATTCTCGAGCTGGAGCAAGGCTCGGGCGCGTTTACGGACTATTTTGTGATGTGCAGCGGAACCAACCCGCGGCAGGTTCAGGCTATTGCCGACGCCGTGGATGAACGGCTGGAAAACATGGGCCTGCGCGTCACCCACCAGGAAGGCTACAAGCAGGCGGAGTGGGTGCTGCTCGATTACGTGGATTTTGTCGTCCACATTTTCTCCGACAAGGCGCGCCAGTTCTACGATCTGGAACGGCTGTGGAAGTCGGCGAAGCGAATGGAGCCGGCGGACTTGCTGGCCAAGCCGAAAAAGGCGCGGGCTCCGGGAGCCAAAACCGCCGCTCCGCGCAAGCCGCGGAAGACGAAGGCCTGAGATGTCCGCTACCAATGCAGAGCTATGGGGTTCACGATACCGCCTGATAGCCGCGGAGAATTGGAAAGCAAAATCTGCGGCCATGGGCGGCGCGGTCACCGAGGCGCTGGTGGAGTACTCGCAGCCAGTCGCCGGAATGGCGGTGCTCGACTTGGCCAGCGGCACGGGCGAACCGGCCATCAGCCTGGCGGGGCGCGTGGGGCCGGAAGGCTCTGTGATTGCCGTCGACCAGAGCTCGGAGTTGCTGGAAGTTGCCGCCGAACGGGCGCGGCAAAGAAAGCTGGCCAATCTGGTGACGCGCCAGGCGGATGCGCACAAACTCCCGTTTGCCCAGCACAGGTTTGATCTTGCTACCTGCCGCTTTGGAGTGATGTTCTTTGCCGATGCTATCGGAGCCCTGGCCGAGTTGCGGCGCGTGTTGAAGCCCGGCGCGTGCGCCTGTTTCGCCGCGTGGGGCCCGATCGACCAGCCGTATTGGCAGACTACGATGAAGATTGTGCAGCGGCATGTTGGGGGCGCGATGCTCGCGGAGGGCGGCGAGAATCCGTTTCGATTCTCAGCTCCGGGTTCGCTGACCAACGCGCTGCGCAACGCGGGATTTCAGAAGGTCGAAGAGTCGACGCGCAATTTGCCGTGGACCTGGCTGGGAGACGCGGACGAGGTCCTCGACTACGCATGCACGTTGAGCGTGCCCTTTCGACCGATGCTCGAACGCGTTCCGGAACGGATGTGGCCGGCGATTCGCGCGGAGGCGCGGGCGGCGATCGAGCGCTATCGGGTGGGGAATGAGATTCGGTTCGGCGCCGACGTGGTGCTGGCGTCGGGGAGGGCGTGAGCGTCCGCAGCCGTGAATATAAAAGTGGCATGGATCGGAAAGACGAAAGAGCCGGCGATTCAGAGCCTGACCGATGAATACCTGAAGCGGATCGCGCGCTACGGCGAAATTGAGGGTCTGGCGGTAAAGGATGAAGCGGCGGTGCTGGCGCTGGCCCGCGCCGAGCGAGGGGCCAACCAACGAAGAGGCGGCGGGAAACAGCGCCACCGGCTCGTTCTGCTGGATTCTCGCGGGAAGCAGTTTTCATCCGCAGAGCTGGCGGCGTTCCTGGAGCGGGAGCAGGTTCACGCTGTGCCTCTGCTGGTTGCGATTGGCGGGAGCGACGGGTTTACCGAGGAGGCACGGCGGCAGGCCGCGCTGACGCTATCGCTGGGCAAGATGACGCTGCCGCATGAACTGGCGCGGGTGGTGGTGCTGGAGCAGATTTACCGGGCCTTCACCATTCTGAAGAAGCATCCTTATCATTTGGGGCATTAGATCCCATAAACCGTGCGCAGGTTTTCGTGAATGCGACTCGGGCACTTGGGCATTAACTGACTGGTAACTGGGCACCGTCCGATCATCCAATTGCCTGCGGGAACCAGCGCGGGCGACAGCGTGCACTTCCGACAGCTTCTCAGGCGCCCCCGATTGCCCTATTGTGAATCCTGTAAGGCGATTGAGTTTGATCGGCGAGGCCTTCCCCCAAATGAAAAACCCGTACGAAGTCCTGAGAGCGAAGGAGCAGGAACTGATCAGGATCCGCAAGGAGATGGACGCTCTGCGGATTGCCGTGCGTTTGCTGGGCGCCGAAGACAAAAGCGCGGCAGCCAATGATGATGGTCAGCCGAAACTGACGCGAGTAGTCGAAATGCCCTGAGCGGTCGAAGGACCGTGGAGATGACTTCCCCGAAGCAGACTCCCCCTTTTCCTCGATGGCGGACGGCAGGCAAGCCGTCCGCTTTTATTTTCTGCAAAAGATACCACCTGTGACCTCGTGCCATCGGTTGAGCTGTCGGCCCCTTTTTCCCGGTGACTACTGGCAGCAGGTTTCCGCTCCGCGTACAATCACACCTTCGGCCTTCATGGCCGACTCTTTCCATGGCAGAGCTTCGCCGCGGTCTCATCATCGTGAACACCGGCCCGGGCAAAGGGAAAACGACCGCAGCCATGGGGACCGCTCTGCGCGCAGTGGGGCAGGGGATGCGCGTGCTGATGCTCCAGTTTCTAAAAGGGTCCTGGCATTACGGTGAGCTCGATGCGGTGCAAGCATTTGGCGACAGATTTGTCATGAAGCAGATGGGCCGGGGGTTTGTGAAGGTGGGCGCGGAAAAGCCCGACCCCGAAGATGTGCGCATGGTGGAGGAAGCCTGGGCCGAAGCCGACAAGGCGATCCAGTCGGGCGAGTGGGACCTGGTGGTGCTCGATGAGATCAACTACGCCATCAGCTACGGTATGCTCGATCCGGCAAAGGTTGCCGAGGCTTTGAAGGCGCGGCCGGAAATGGTGCATGTGATCTTGACCGGACGCAACGCGCATCCGACAATTGTGGAGCTTGCCGATACCGTCACGGAAATGCGCCAGGTGAAACATGCGTATGAGAAAGGCGTGATGGCGCAGAGAGGAATTGAATACTAGTTGCCAGTAGCCAGTAACCAGTTGCCAGTAAGATCGAACTGGAATTACTGACTGGCAACTGGGAACTGGCAACTGACGTTTATGACCTGGTTCAAGCGACAATCCGGCGAAATCGATGCTGCGGGCGAGAAGAAAGTCCGCACCGAAGGGCTGTGGGTGAAGTGCGACAACTGCCGGCAGATCATTTGGAAGAAGGATCTGGAGGAGAACCTGAATGTTTGTCCGAAGTGCGATAAGCACTTTCGGATCGACGCGCGCACGCGGCTCACGCAGCTGCTCGACGATGGGAAGTACGAGGTTTTCGACAGCAACATGGTTTCGACCGATCCGCTGAAGTTTGTGGACCTGAAGCCGTATTCCTCGCGGCTGAAGCAGGCCAAGGCCGATACGGGCCTGAAGGACGCGGTGATCAACGCGTACGGGAAGCTGAACGGACGCCCGGTGATCGTGAGTTCGATGGAGTACGCGTTCATCGGCGGCAGCATGGGGTCGGTGGTGGGCGAGGCGATTACACGCGCGATCGAGAAAGCCACGGAGACGCGCACTCCGATCGTTATTGTTTCGGCTTCGGGCGGGGCGCGCATGATGGAAGGCGCAATCAGCCTGATGCAGCTCGCCAAGATTTCGGCCGCGCTGGCGCGGCTCGACAACGCCAAGGTTCCCTATGTTTCGGTTTTGACCGACCCGACGACCGGAGGGGTAACGGCATCGTTTGCCATGCTGGGCGACCTGAATATTGCCGAGCCGGGCGCGCTGATTGGTTTTGCCGGGCCGCGTGTGATCGAGCAGACGATCCGGCAGAAGCTGCCTCCGGGGTTTCAGCGCTCCGAGTTCCTGCTGGAGCACGGGATGCTCGATGCGGTGGTCGCCCGCAAGGAGATAAAACCATATGTTGCGCGCGCGCTGAGTTTTATGGCGGGCGCTGCGGCGTAAGTGCTCCACACCGGTTTTGAAACTGGTGTGCCGTTACCCAAAACCGAAACCGTTCAAAACCTGAGTTTTTCCGCCTCGGAAAGAAACTGCAGCAGCGGAAGCATCTTGCGCGCGGCCCGCAGGAAGTCGGTCATGAAGCGCGGTCCGCATACCTGGTCTTCCGGCAAATCCACGCTGGCGACGAAATCCTTTCGCTTCAGGTCTTCGATCAGGGGATGATCGGAGCAATATCCGCGGGGAGGGCGTGACAACGTCTCTCCGCTGAGTTCCAATCCGCGTTTCGCCTTCCGCCACTCGTCCGGCTTCCACGCAACCGCATCGCGAATGCGTGCCAGCGCACGCGGATCGGGTTGCCACACACCGCCCGCCAGAAAACATCCTTCCGGCTCAAGATGCAGGTACACGCCCGGCCCATGCACTGACTCGCTCGTGCTGGCATGCCGGAAGTGCATGCCGATGTGAGTCTTGTAGGGACTTTTGTCTTTGGAGAAACGAACATCCCGGTAGATGCGGAACAGCGAGCCGCCCACCGGCTTAGGATCCGAGATGAGCCATGGACTGATCTCACGCAGCCGCAGCCGCAAATCTGTAATAAAACGCAGACTGGGCCGTCGGGCGAACTCCTCGAATTCAGCCTTATGTTTCAGAAACCAGGAGCGCCGGTTGTTCCGCCGTAACTGCGCAAGAAACTGGAATAGCCGGGGATTGAAATACGGCTCCGCCATTTAGTGCTGCGTTGGCGGGGCTGAAGGCGCCGCGGCAGGCGCCGGTGCGGTAGCTCCGCTGTTGATCAAGTCCTTCAATTCCTTGCTGGGCTTGAAAAACGGAATCTTCTTCGCGGGAACTTCCACGCGGTCGCCGGTCTTCGGGTTGCGGCCGACGCGCGGCTTGCGCTGCCGGGTGCGAAAGCTGCCAAAACCGCGGATTTCGATCTTGTCGCCCACGCGCAGCGAGCGCACTACGCTGTCAAAGATGGTCTCCACAATCACTTCGCTGTCTTTGCGCGTCAGTTCCGCCAGCCTGGACACTTCTTCGATCAGATCCGCTTTTGTCATATCGCCTCTTCCGCCCCCCGTTAATGCCGGGTTGGATGGCGCTCGGGCGCACGGCCCGGCCGCCATTCTCTCTCCTTATAACCTTCTCAAATTTCAGGGGTTTAACGCAAGTAGAGAAAAAGCACCTACTTCCAAAGGTAATAAAACCCGACCTGCTGCTCCAGAATCTTCTCGCGCGAAGGCAAATAGTCGGCGAGATCTCCCAGCAGCCAGTCCCTCATCCCCGGCCGCCTCTCTTTGGGTGGCCACACTAGCGAAGGTTCGCCCGATATGTTGACCGCCCGCGCCGTATCCTTCACCGCGCCTTCAAAATCCGAAACTTGATCGATCAGCTTCAGCGGCAGCGCCTGCTCGCCGGTCCAAACCTTTCCGTCGGCGATTGCGCGTATGTCGTCAGCCTTGGCGTGCCTCCCGTCGGCCACCGCCTCAATGAACTGCGTGTGCATGTTATCGATCAGCCCCTGAAAATACGCGCGCTCGGCCGGAGTCATGTCGCGCGTCGGGCTGCCGGTATCCTTGAACTCGCCTGCCTTCATCGTGATCGCGTTCAGCTTGGCCCATTTCAGCAGTTCGCCATAGTTCACCCACTCGGCAATCACGCCGATTGAGCCCACGATGCTGCCTTTATCGGCATAAATCTTGTTCGTGGCCGAGGCTATGTAATACGCGCCGCTCGCGCCCACCGTCTCGATCGAAGCCACAATGCGCTTTTTCTTTTCGTCGCGGATGCGCTTCACTTCGC
>PLHN01000252.1 GCA_003139975.1 Acidobacteriaceae bacterium | reverse complement strand
AAGACGGCGCGGCGCGAAGGCAGCGGCGCCACTAACCTGTCCACAAAAGTCTGCAAGCTGGGTTCCAGGTCAGATGCCGAGAACCATCGGCGCGGATCGACGCCCAATGTGGAGAACGCCAAGGCGTTTTCCTGCACGGCATTGCGCTCGTTTTCAAACAGCACCATCACCATCGCAATCGCCAGCAGCATTTGCGGAATCGGCCCAAGGTAGCCGCCGAGCCGTCCAACGTTCTCAAGGAATGGTTCGCGGAACTGCCCTGCGCCCATCAGTGCCGCCCACAATGCCAACGAGAAGGCCAGCGTTCGGAACGCCATGGAGTCCCGGCGATAAGCGTAGCGATAGTAGTGAAACGAGGAATAGAGCAGGACGGCGGCCAGCCCCAGCTCCAGTCTCAGATAAAGTGGCACCGTGCCTTGCAGGTGAAATAGGCCGCTAGACGTATGAGGGAGAGTGCCGATATAGGCAAGTATGATTCCCGCCACCACGACCGCAACGTCATACCACTTGATCTGAAACGGTTCCTTCATCAGTCGCGTCGAGACCAGGATGAAAGCCGCCATGGCAACGAGTAGCAGCGAGCTCAGGAACAGGAGCGGGGCAGAGGAACCCTTAAAGTGGATTACCGCCTCGACGACGTAGTGGAGGGTGTAAGCCGCCCAGGCCAGTTGCCATGCGCGAAAATAGCTGTGACGGTTCTGCTCGTAGAGATACCAGAAGAGGCCGAACACCAGAAGCGCGACGGCTCCCGGGACCAGTACCGGACCTGCGGCGGCGAAGGTATTCATCGCTCCCTCAAAATTGCTGGGCGCGGCCCGGACGGCACATCGATTGGCCTGATGATGATTGGCCTAATGTTGTTACGCCGGAATTTCGTAAACCTGGTATCCGGCGAAGTCCGCCCTGGGTGCGGCCCGTTTCCAATATCTTCCTTTATTAAGATGCGACTCTGCCAGCCGGTTTTGCGCTTGCCCATTACCTTAGTAACCGGGGGTAACCAGGCTCTTCGCCTTCGGCGTTAGGCTATCCCAGAGCTATATACTCAAACGTTATGCTTCGCGTTCGATTCGCTCCGTCGCCTACGGGTTTTCTGCACGTGGGCAGTGCCCGCACCTTTATTTTCAACTGGCTATACGCCCGGCGCAATGGAGGAACCATGGTCCTTCGTCTCGACGATACCGACGTCGAGCGCAACACCGAGGCGAGCGTCACCTCCATTTTCGACGGCCTGCGCTGGCTCGATCTCGGATGGGATGAAGAATACAAGCAATCGGAACGTCTTGCACTTCACCGCCAGATCGCCGACGCTATGTTTCAGAAAGGCTTAGCTTACCGCGACTTTACCCCAGCGCACACGGGAGACAGCGACAAATCCGGCGCCGGCCAGACCTGGCTCTTCAACCCCGGCATGCGTGAGCTGCCCCGCGCCGAAAGCGACCGCCGCGCCGACGCTGGCGAACCCTTTGCCCTGCGCTTCCGCGTGCCCCGCGGATTGGGCGAACAGGTTCGGTTCCCTGACGCTGTTTATGGAGAGCAAATCAAGGCCGCCGACGACATTGAAGACTTCGCCCTGCTGCGCAGCGATGGCATGCCGACCTATCATCTGGCCTCGTGCGCCGATGACATCGATCTGCGCATCAGCCACATTATCCGCGGCCAGGACCATCTTTCCAACACCTACAAACATGTCCTGATCTTCAAAGCCGCGCAGAGCGCCGGCGCCGTACTGCCGCTGTTCGCGCATCTGCCCCTGCTCGTCGCGCCCGACGGATCGAAGCTTTCCAAGCGCCGCCATGGGCCGGTCGTCAGCGTCACCACATATCGCGATGCCGGATTTCTCTCCGCCGCCTTCATCAATTTTCTTTGTCTACTGGGCTGGTCGCCGAAAGACGATCGCACCTGCATGACTCGCCAGGAGCTGATGGACGCGTTTTCCCTCGAAGGCATTAACCGCGCCAATGCTGTGGTCAACTTCAAGGAGCCTGCGACCACCCCCGAAGACACCTTCGACCCCAAAGCTCTGTGGCTCAATGCCGAACATATCCGGGCTCTGCCGGTTGCCGACCTCAGCGCCCAGTTGCTGCCAATCGTCCACTCCGCTGGATTTCAGGTCACGCCCGAGAAAATGCTGGCGATCACGCCGCTGATTCGCGAGCGGATCAAGCTCCTGCGCGATGTACTCACGGCCGCAGATTTCTTTTTTGCAGATCAACTCCCGCCGTTTGACCCGGCAGAACTCATTCCGCAGAAAGGCGACGCGGCCATGGCGCTCAAAGTTCTGATGCGAGCCCGTGAAGTGCTCGCTCAAACCGAATTCACGCACGACGCACTCGACCATGCACTTCGCGCCGCTGCGCAGGAACTCGGCCTCAAAGCCGGCCAGATGTTCCAGCCCATCCGCGTCGCTGTTTGCGGAAGGAAGAACGCCCCGCCGCTGTTTGAGACGCTGCAAGTGTTGGGTAAGGAAACGACGCTGACGAGGATCGAGCAGGCAGTTCAGAAAGCTAATTAGGGTTGCTATTCCGCGGGAGCGACTGGTCCCCGCTCGTCCGAACCGCGCTTTCTACTTCGGCCCCTTCATCCGCGCCGCTCTCTCCCGGGCGTCCTCGGCTTCATTCAACATTCCGTTGTTCCTGTAGACATCGGCCAGCAGACTTTCGTTGTCGGGGTCGTCGCCCTTATCTCGCTGCTTAAGCAACGACGCAATGGCATCGTCATAGAGCTTGAGCCGCGCCTGCTCGAGGCCGATGTTGTAATTCACGCCCTGGTAGTCGGAATCAATCGCCGCGGCTCGTTTGTACTCCGCGAGCGCCTCTTGATCGCGATGCTGCTCCGAGAGGGCCGATGCCAGCCCAGCGTGTCCGTCCGCGCTATTGGGATCGATTTTGAGCAGTTGCGCAAATGCGTCCTGCGCTTTTGCAGGCTGTTTCTGCTCCATGTAAATCAAGCCGAGGGCGTAATAGCTGGACTCGTCGTGCGGCCGCAATGCGATCGCTTGTTTCATTTCGGCGGCGGCGTTTTCGTAATCGTGCTTTGAGATGTAGGCGCGTGCCAAGGCTGCGTGGCCGGGCGCGAAATCCGGCCGCTGGGCTACAGTCTTCCGAAGCTCAGCGATGGCCTGGTCCGATTTGCCTTCATTCAAAAACCCGACTCCATTTTGCGCGTGCACCATATAAGCGCGCGCATGCTGGAGCCACAGCACGGCGCCTCCGACGATCGCAACCCCGACTAACAACACCGCGATCCGTCGTACGACATCGTCACGTCCGGGAGCGAGGCGGGCGATGAGCGCGCCCAGAATGAGGCCCATGACCAAGCCACCGATGTGCGCGGCGTTATCGGTACGCGCTATCACGGCACCAAAGAAGAGGTTGTATCCGGTAAAGATCAGCAGGCTGCGCAAAGTCCCGCCGAGCGCGGTGCGCGGCAGCGAAAATTCGCCGAGATAAAACGAGGCGATCAATGCACCAACAATCCCGAAGATTGCTCCCGAGGCGCCGACACTCAGGACCGACGGATTCCACAGGATGCTCCCCAAACTCGCGGACACGCCGCAGATCAGGTACAAGGCGGCAAACGTCCAGTGTCCATAAAGGGATTCGGCGAGCCGCCCCAGGTCCCATAGGCACCACATGTTGAAGGCAATATGAAGCAGTCCAGCGTGAACAAACACGCAGGTCAACAGCCGCCACCATTCGCCGCTGACCGTTTTTGGCCCATAGTTGGCGCCCCAGTTCACCAGGTCTTGACCGAGCGGGTTGCTGAGCATCGAAGCGCCCAAAGCCAGCACCATGGCGATGAATACCGCGATGTTCGCGCCGAAGAACACCTGCGTGACCGCCATCGAAGTCGACTGCTGCCGCAGCCATGGCGCCGCCTCGACCCGCTGATAGGCAGTGTCGTCTCCCCGTTGTGCCGCCTGATGCTGCACACACCACTGGCAAATCTTCCGGAAAGTGAAAGGCGGAAGCTGCCGACCGCAATGTTCGCACTGCGCCATGAGACATATAGAATAGCAAGAGTATGAGTACGACTAAGTCCCCTTCGTCCAACGAGGTTGCGCCCAGCCCACCCGCCGAGTCTCGGCCCTCCAATTTCATTCGCGATGCCATGATCGCGGACCGCAGCAGCAGGAAGTACGGCGACGCGGTCGTCCAGACGCGCTTTCCTCCCGAGCCAAACGGCTATCTGCACATTGGCCACGCCAAGGCCATCTGCCTCGACTTCGG
>PLHN01000096.1 GCA_003139975.1 Acidobacteriaceae bacterium | reverse complement strand
ACGTCGAGACCTCCCCAGCTCGGCAGGCGCAGAGATGCGCCACGGCTGCGGCAAAGTTCACAGCGGGCATTCTCGCGCAACAGTTCGGAAGACGCTGTCGGCCCGTAGCGGATAAGCCAGGGCGCCACTGCCACCGGCGCGCCGTGGCCGCACGAATCGCAATAGAGCCAGACCCAACAGGTCGATCGGCGCAGCTCGGCAAGCGTGACAGGCCGGAGAGGATGCGGGCGCATAAGCCGTAGAGTTGCGCCCCAGCGCCCGAAGCGCAACCATCAACCGCCTACGTCACGCTGGCGCCCGCGGGTCGCTGGCGCATGCGTAGAGGAACGCGGCGAGCCCGCGCAACCCGGCGAGGAACGAGCTGCCTAGCATGGCGGCAGAGAAAGCACTTGCAAGGGATTGCATTAGACTCTCCTCTGGACAATTAGACGATTCGTTGATCGGGGTTCGGCTCTGGAAAGCTCTCTCTATCTTCCCGTCAAGCGTTTCCTCGAAGACCGTGGTTTTGTGGTCAAAGGGGAGGTCGGCGGCTGCGATCTCGTCGCGCTCAATGAAAGCGAAGTGCCTTTGGTCGTAATTGGAGAACTGAAGCTTGCCTTCAATCTCGAGCTTGTTCTTCAAGCGGTCGATCGGGCATCTTCTTCTGACGAAGTCTGGATCGCAGCGAGACTATCGGCCCGGGGAAATGGTCGCGAAAGCGACGCGCGTTTTCGAAACCTTTGCCGGCGATTGGGCTTCGGCATGCTGGGGGTCTCACCTGGTGGCGACGTCTCGATCATCGTAAATCCAATTTCGCCAATGCCGCGCAAGGATGCTCGGCGCAGGTCGCAACTCATTGAGGAGCACCGCAAACGAATCGGCGATCCCGCGGTAGGCGGCGGATCGCGCCAGCCGATCATGACCGCCTATCGCCAACGCGCTCTCGCCTGTGCAGCCGCAATCGCCAATGGAGTGAGCCGGCCGCGAGATCTCAAACCGATTGCAGCGGACGCCCCTTCGATTTTACGCCGTGACGTTTATGGTTGGTTCAGGCGCGTGGTGCGCGGCGTCTACGCCCTGACAAAGGACGGGGAGGAAGCTTTGATCCGATGGCCGCAGTCATCATGCGCCATCTCCAGCGTTATCCCGTCGCCCACTTCGGCGACCGCACTGGGGCAAGTCATCGTTGCACGATCCGTCGGGCCTCACGCGGAGTAGTGCCACTTGTAGATCGGCACGGGGTCCGAACGCCGATCGGCGGGCTAAGTCTCTGACGAGAGTGGAATCCGTGGGGTCAATATGCGGATCGCCGCGGCGACGGTGCGTTGTGTCAGGCGGGCCGGCATTTTTGCGCGACTTTTGCGCGACATTTTTCTCTGCGCGCAAGTGGATGATTCAAAATGAAAGTGAAACGCAGTTGACTTGGATCGAAGTCGCCCAAAACGGCCTTTCAGCTAGCTTTTAATCAGGGGGTCGTGGGTTCGAGTCCCACCGTGCTCACCACTTAAAGCCCTGATCCCATTTACTATTATATTAGATGCCACTCGCGTCGTCGTTGGGCGTGGGCGACTTTTGGGCGCCTTCGATCTCGACGTCCTCGAATCCGAATTTTCGGAGCACATCTGCCGTGGCCGTGGCGAGCGGCTCCTGCATATGAAACGCGTAGGCTGGATATTGGGTGATCGCGATCTGCGAGTCCGCCGGCGACGAGAAGACCAGCATCTTGAGCCAGCCGACTTTGGTCTTGACGACGTATTCCATGTCACCTCGGCCTGAGCGCTTCGACGACGATTTCCTCGCCGTCTTTTAGCTCGACGCGCTGGCGCGAGCCATCTGGCATTTCACGAATGATGCCTTCACAAATCGTCGCGTCCACGTAGTGGCAGGGAACGCCGAGCCGGCGCGCCTCCTCGATCGCTCGTTCACCGACTCGCTGGATCGCGCCGGCGTTCTCTCGAAGCTTCTCGAATAGGACCACGGAATCCTCTCCGCTGCGTCGCTTACTCATTTATGAGGCGAACCGGCGTCCAGGCGGGATTCTGCCTCATATGTGAGGCAATCACGCCAGAAACCTGTTTTCCGACTTTCCGGCACACGAACGGATCGCCGCCGGCCTCGAATGCTGACACGGCTCAAACGATGAGCCTTCGAACACCCTGGGCGGTCTCCTAACCGGTCCAAACACGCCCGCGACAGAACATCAGCGTCTTCGATTTCGATCGGTCGTCTATGAGGCTGCCGAAAAGGAGGGCGTCGACGATACCGGCGCCCGCCGGCGTGTGGGTGAAATGCGCGAGATCGATTCGACTAAGCCGACGTCTAGGCCGGCCGGCGAGACTTACGTTTGGCGCCACCGCCCTTGCGGAATTGGCCCAGCCCAATCTTCTTCGCCAACTCCGATCGCTGCGCCGCATAGTTGGGAGCCACCATCGGATAGTCGGCGGGCAAGTTCCATTTCGCGCGGTATTGCTCTGGGGTCATGCCCAGCGCCCCAAGGTGCCGTCGCAAAGACTTGAACTTGCGTCCGTCGTCCAGGCAAATGAGATAATCCGGGGTTATCGACTTACGCACCGAAACCGCTGGCGCCGCCGCTTCCGGTTTGCGTTCTGGCGGCGTAGTCGCGCCGCTGATGATCTTCACCAACCCGGTATGCACGGACTGGATCAGGGTCGGCAACTCAGCCAACGGCAAAGAGTTGTTGGAGACGAAGGCCGATACAATCTCGCCCGTCATGGC
>PLHN01000239.1 GCA_003139975.1 Acidobacteriaceae bacterium | reverse complement strand
GAGATCGGCCTGCGTGTAAAGGCGGCGGATGGGCACATTCGAAATTGTGCTGAAACGAGCGTGGCCGTTGGCCTCGCGGTTGGTGCCGGTGGGCGCGCCGATGGGCTTCTCGGGAGCTTTCTCGATGGTGGGCGCGAGCGTCTTTTCGGCCCAGGCTTTTTCGGAGGGCGACGGGTGACGGCCTTCGAATACATCGGCGATTGGATTTTCGGCCACGGATGGATTGGGTTGGTCGGCTGTTGATTTGTTTTCTGGCATGCGGCTCCCCACCGGCTTTGCTGCGCCCAGGTTAGCGCCCAAAACCGGGCGCGAACCTGCGGCACCATGCTAAGTTTTGATGATAGAGGAGCAGCGGGATGGCTACAACTTTATGAACCGACCAAGTGGTTGGCGGAACAGCTACGAGCCCCGAGCTTCGAGCAAACCCTTTGAGGCTCTAACAAGGAACAAGCGAAAACGGGCCGCCCGAGCTCGGCCCGGCGTTTAGTTGCGGCGGTTAGAACACGTCGCGAACGGTTCGGTTTACCAACCCAATGGAATTGTTGGCCGACTCGCCCGCGGCATAGGTGAGAGTGACGGACTGATCGGGGAACGTAATCGTTTCCGACGCCAACACAGTGGTGCTGCCCTCGGCGGTGACCTTCACGAGGTAGGTTCCGTAGGGGACTCCGATCCATTGTTCCGTGCCCGGTGCCGCGGACACAGTGAACGTCTTTGGAGTCTTGACGTACAACTGCGTGAGCGTGGCTTCGAGAGCCGGGGCATCCGCGACCTGCGTGAAGACAAATCGCGCATTGCCCGGCAACACCGAGTACAAGTTATCGGTGAACGGCAACAGAGCCGGCTCACCGCCACTGACAGTAATAACGGCGGAATTGTTGGTGTTGGCAACCAGCGTTACCGAGGAATTGATAATCGGCGCATTCGAGCAGGGTGCCAACGAATTGGACTCGCTGATTGCGAGGGCGTAAGTTCCGGCGGCAAAGGTGAACGGCCCGCTGGTGTTGTCGAAGGTAAGGTTGCGGACCAGGCAGGTCTTGCCGTCGACTAAGACGTCGACGGGAAGACCGGGGTTTGCGTTGTCCGCGATGTTGCGGCCTGGGATGCCGTGCACGATGTAGAGGTACGCGTTATTGTCGGCGGCGAAGCCGTAGGCGCCCAGGACGAAGCACAGGGCTGCGAGTTGCAAAGCGATTCGTGTGCGAAGTTTCATAAAGTTCCCTTTCAGTTGTTGATGGTTTTGGCGCTGATTTTGGGGGATGAGCAGCCCGTTACGCATCGCGGCGGCACGGCTCACGACTGCCTGTTGAGATCCCAACTGGGAAGCTGTCCAACTATTTCCTGTTTGAGCCAGCTTCGATGAAGTCAAACCCTCTTCGTAGGCCGAAGTTCCGGGGCGTTCGCAAAAAAAAGAATCTTTGGCAGGATTCGCTTGTTAAGCCTTGCACAAAGAGGAATCCACGCAGCTCTCAGGCCCCCGGGCTTGTTTCGCGGCGGGTGACGCGGAAGATATCGCGCACAATTTCGGCCTTGCGGCCGGGAAACTCTTTTTCGATCCAGGCGACAAGTTGCGCAGCCGTGAATTTGTTTTCCGCCCCGACGAAGCAGCGCGCGTCATCCATGAGCACGACATGACCAGCGATGGGACTGGAGAGGATTGCGCGCAACTCCGCGAGCAGGCGGCTTAGATCACCCTTGGCCGGGTGCACGCCGTAGTATCCAGCGTCGAGCCAGAAAACGGCTGGGGCCTTGAGTTCGGCCACGACCTGCGGAACCAGCACCTGGCTATCGCCTTCCAGCACCGTGATGCTGGGGTCGCCGGCAAAGCGCTGGCGCGAGATCTCGGCCAGCCGCGGGTCAAGTTCGATCGAGTAGATGCGGTCGAAATGCTTGCGCATGGGCGCCACCATCTCGCCGTAGTAAGTTCCGGTCTCGACCAGAGTGCGGAGACCGTAACGGCGGCCGTATTCGGCGACGGACATTTGCTTGAGCAGATGAGGAGAGCGCACCGGCTTGCCGCGGACGACCCACCAGAGATAGTCAAAACGGTGGCCCAGAGGCTTCCATTTGGAGTATTGAGCTTCGCCGACCATGCGGCGCAGGAGCTTCGACATGGCGAGATTGTAGCAGTCTGGTGGGCGCGATGAGCGCGTGCTTTATTGAACCAAGCGAAGACTCTTCTTGACGACCGGCCTTAGCGGGCCTTCTGGACTTCGCCTTCCGCGCGGGCCTGCGCGATGATCTCGCGGTAGTAGGCTTCGGTTTCGTCCAGCA
The DNA here is from genome assembly GCA_003139975.1 of Acidobacteriaceae bacterium. Classification (GTDB taxonomy): domain Bacteria; phylum Acidobacteriota; class Terriglobia; order Terriglobales; family Acidobacteriaceae; genus Acidiflorens. Next base: position 9,539 of record PLHN01000239.1, on the reverse strand, counting down.
CTCGGGAGGCTAGGAACCGCGCGTGGGCGGTGGCGCAGCCGGCTTCGGCCAGGCGGCGGCGTAATTCCTCGTCGGTCACTAGCTGTTCGATGCGGCTGGCGAGTGCGCGCACGTCGCCGGCCTCGAATAACAAACCGTTCTCGCCGTGCGTGACGATCTCAGGCACACCAGCCGTTCTGGCGGCAATTACCGCGACGTTCGAAAGCATGGCTTCGACAACGGCCAGAGGCAGGCCCTCGCGGCGCGAGGGCAGCAGCATGATGTCGGTGGCGGCAAACACCACGGGGATGTCGAAGCGGAATCCGCAGAACAGAATTTTGTCTTGCAGGCCGCGCTGCTTCACCAACTGCTCGAGCCGGGGACGCTCGCTGCCTTCGCCGAAGATGAGGCAACGGTAGTTCAAATCGCGCGGCAGCAGCGCTAGCGCTTCAATCAGGTCGTGCTGGCCCTTGGCGCGCGAGATGCGGCTGACCTGGCTGAGCACGATCTCGTTGGGCGCAATTCCGTACTGTGCGCGGAGACTGGCGCCCTGCTCACGTGTGATCCCAACAAAGCGGCTTGGATCGACGCCATTGCGGATGGTGCGCACGCACTCGGGTGGGAAGTGGAAATCGCGAATCAAGAGTTGCCGGAGAAAATCGCTGACGGCGATGATGCGGCGGAACACGCCGCCGTGCCGTTTCTTGAAGGGCGTTCGATGCCACGGATCGTGGACCGTAACTACGTAAGGCACGCGTTGCTTGCGCCAGAGCCACTCGGCGAAGTAGCCGGCGGTGCGGTGCTGCGCGTGGACGATGTCAATGCGGCGCTCCGTTGCGATGCGCTGGATCTGGCGATAGACATTGCGCTTCTTGAGCGGATTGATGGTCTGGAAAGGAAGTTCGTAATCGACCGCGATGCCGGGCGGCAGCTTGCCCTCGAGTCCCGGCTCAATTTTGCAGGCTTGATCGACCTTCTCCGTCGCCAGGAAGATGGAATGCCCCCTCGCCGTCAGTCCTTGGATGAGCTGGATGGTGTAGGTTTCCGCGCCGCCGGCGCGCCCTCCCCGCCAGCGGTGCGAAAACAGGATGAGTATGTTCATTGTGCCGCCGCGTCGCCAGCCGCTTTTGGCTGCAAGCGGCGAATAATCGTTTTATCTCGCCGGCAGACGGCAGTCAATATGAGCGGCGGCCGCGGGCAAACCGCTGCCGCTGATTTCGGTTGCACGGGCCACTCCCCCAACTGAGCCCTTTTACTGTTGCGTAGGCGGGTTGGCCGGAAATTGATCGGCGGGCCGCGCTGCTACGTGCGGGACATTGGGCGTATGCGTAACCTGCCCGCTTACGGCATCGGCGATCTCAATATTGGCATGTTCGAGCAGGAGTCCCGTTGCGCGATCAAGTTCGAGTTGGGCCTTTTCGTAAGCCGCCTCGGCGGAGACGAGCGTGACTTGGGATGAAGTCAGGCCGGACTGGTACTGCAGCACGAGAGTCGAGGTCGAAGCGCCGAGGGCGTACTTCTTTTGTTCCGCATCGAGCGACTGGCGCGCCAGATCCACGGCGGCTTGGGCTGAGGCGACGCTGGCGCGGTTCTGAATGACACCGAACTGCGCGTTGCGCACCTCAATGCGTATTTGGTTCTCGATTTGTTGAATATGCAACTGCGACTGCCGGTATTCCAATTCCGAGCGCACCTGCACGGCCTGAGCCACGCGGTTGCGAATGGGAATCGTGAGCTGCAAGCCGACTCCCTTGTCGGGGGCAGTGGAATTTATCAGCTGATTCAAAGTGTCGGTATAGGAAACGGGAGCCGGGTTGGGCGGGGGACTGGTGAGGCCGCAGAATGCCGGCTGGGTGGCGCAAATATAATTGGAATTCCCGTTCCCACCCACGCCTGATCCGCCGTAGTAGGCAAAGAAGTCCAACGAAGGCAATAGGGCGCTGCGGATCGCCTTGTTGCTAATCTCAGTGTTGGAAAGATTGATACGCTGCTCCGCAAGGTCGGGGCGATGGCTGAACGCAGCATTCACCAGTTCTTCGGTGGGGGTGACCGGTTCCTCGGCGGGCACCTCCATCGCGGACGTGGGGATGACTTCCGCGTCGGCGAGCCTCGGGTCGACGAGCGTGCGGCTGAGCGCATTCTTCATGAGCAACTGTTCCAACTGGAGATTCGTCAAGGCGAGCGTGAGCAATTGCTGATTACTGGCAACGGTACTCTGTGCGCGCACCACTTCGATGGGGGCTAGGGTCCCAATCTCGACCTGTTTTTTTGTATCGGAGAGCGTCTTTTGGGCGAAGGCGATTGACTCCTTTTGTACTTTTACATTCTCGTAAGCGTAGACCAGATCCCAATACATATTTTCGATTTGATCCACGGTGGTGATGGTTTGCAGGCGGAATGCCACATCGGAGAGCTCGCGGTTGTTCTTGGCAATCCGAATATAGCGAGTGTTAGGAGCGAATCCAAAACCCTGTAGCAAGTGCTGCGTTAACCTGAGCTGGAAGCTGGAGTTTAGAACCGGGGTGAAGGCGTTGAACGGGTTATCGGAAGTTACCCGGCTGTTGTTGAATCCGATAGCCATATTCGTGCCCCATTGAAATCCCTGGCTATAAGCGAAATTCGCGGTCGTTGTGTTCTGATGGGGGCCACAAAACAGCGAGGTGCAATCGATTCCGAGGTGATCGACTTGGACTGCACCCGTCAAGATCGGATCGAAACTGGAGATGAGCGGGCCGCTTCCCAGAGTGGAGATGACCAATCCGCCAGCGCCTGCCCCGGCTCCGCCCGAACCAACCGAGGTGCCGCCCTGGCCGGAACCGACCAGCCCGCCCAGACCACCTACGCCTCCGCCCGGTGTGTTCTGCACGACACCGCTGTTGACGCCGAGGATGGCGGAGCCGGCTTTGGCGCGCCAGATGTCCGTATCGGCGATGTTCAGGTTGTAGCGCGCGATCGCGATGTCGAGATTGTTTTCGAGCGCCAATGCAACCGCGTCGTTCATGGAAATGTAGAGTTTGCCGTCGTGCATGAACTGGTCGATGCGCGGCGTATTGGCCAAGTTAGGCGCTTCCACGCGGCGCGGCGTATAGGGCGCAATCGGATTCAAATGCGAGCGCGGCTTGGCATATTCCGTGACGTCAAACGGCCGCGTCGATGAGGGCATTGCCTGCTGCGCCGAGGGCGCGGTCGGCATCGACGAACTCTCCTGAGCCCAGCCCGCAGGCACCATCAAGGCAGCTAGAAATAGTGCAGCCATACGTTGAAGCGCAGTGAAAACCTTGGAACGTTGCATTCGAATCATCTCCATCGATCAGGGCTGAGCAAAACGGAGTAATGGATCCCACTGTTGGTTACGTAGAGCGCCACGCGGGAGTTCCTTGCAATTGCTCGGGAAAAGCAATCTTTTGCATGAGCCGCAAATATTCGGTCGTAAGTGAAATAGTATAGCTGACGCGCGGTAACGGTTTCCGCGACGGCAACGGCCAGATTCCGCAATACCTACGATGATGAACGAACGGTGTGGGCCCCGGAAAAGCATGTGCGCAATCTCAAACTGATCGTCTCCTATGACGGCTCCGAATTTGCCGGCTGGCAGGTGCAGCCTGGCCGTGCAACCGTGCAGGGCACGCTCGCCTCGGCTATTGGACGCTTGAGCGGCGAAAATGTACTGCCGCAGGGATCGGGGCGCACCGACGCCGGTGTCCATGCCCTCGCGCAGGTGGCCACCTTTGTGACGGCATCGGCGATCCCCGTGGAAAACTGGGTGGTGGCACTGAACGATATTCTGCCGCCTTCGATCCGGGTGCTTGAAGTGCGCGAGGCCGCTCCGGATTTCCACGCGCGCAAGTCGGCGCGGGCTAAGACGTACCGCTATCGCATGGTTCGCGGTGCGGTTTGCCCACCGTTTCTGGCGCGCTACGTTTGGCATCATCCATATCCGCTCGACGAGGAGGCGATGGCGGCGGCAGCCGGAGTCGTGGTAGGCAAACATGATTTCACGTCGTTTGCGGCCGTGGATCCGGAACGCGTGGAACGGATGACGGCGAGCGCGGCGGAAAGTGGAAGACATACCGACCCGCGGGGGCCGACGGCACTCCCCATCGTTCCAACCAACATCCGCGAAGTTTTTTCTTCCGCGTGGGCGCGAGAGGGTGAAGAACTGGTCTACACCATTCGTGGCACTGGATTCCTTCATCACATGGTGCGCAACCTGGTGGGGACTTTTGTGCAGGTGGGAAAAGGGAGCGTGACGCTCGAAGACTTCCGGCGCATTGTGGCCGCACGCGAGCGCTCGGCGGCCGGACCGACTGCGCCAGCCAGCGGACTGTATCTGGTGAGGGTGGAGTACTAGGTTTTGAAAGGGCACGGCTTTAGCCGTGCCGCCAGAAGCCAGGAAAGACAGGGGCTCTAGCCCGTGAGGCCAGCTAAAGCCAAGACGGCGTCCGTCGCTCCTTTGAAGCTCTAGCGCACTCGCACGACCCCGCGTACACTTCTCTCGTGATGGCGACCGACGTCCAATTCGCAGTCTCGCGCATCGCCTCCGTGAATCCGGCGACAGGTGAAGTGCTGGGCGAACTGGATAGCGCAGGGCCCACCGAAGTGCGCGCCGCCGTGGCGCGCGCCCGCGCGGCGCAACCCGATTGGTATGCGTGGGGCATTCGCAACCGGCTCCGCCTGGTGCGCCGTTTTCAGCAAATTCTGCTGGAGCGCAAAACGGAGATCGCGCGCCGGATCACGCAAGAGGCCGGCAAGCCCCAGGTTGAAGCGCTGGTCACGGAAGTTCTTGTCGTGCTGGATGCCGCGCGCTTTCTGATCGAAAACGCATTCGCGCTTTTGCGCGACGAACCGCTGCCACACGGTAATCTTGCGGTCAAAACAAAATCCGGCCGCATTTTGCGCGAGCCCTACGGCGTCATCGGAATCATCTCGCCGTGGAATTATCCTTTTTCAACTCCTGCAACTGAAACGATGGCGGCGTTGGTGGCGGGCAATTCGGTTGTGCTTAAACCCTCCGAGTTAACTCCGCTGGTCGCGTTCGAACTTCAGAAACTGCTGCGCAAGGCGGGCGTTCCCGACGATGTTTTTCAGGTGCTCCCAGGCGAAGGGCCCACCGGCGCGGCGTTAGTGAGAAGCGAAATCGACAAGCTCGTGTTTACCGGAAGCCTCGCTACCGGACGGCGCATCGCGCAAACGGCCGCGGAGCGAATGCTTCCGCTCGTCCTGGAATTGGGCGGCAAAGACGCGATGCTGGTGCTTGAGGATGCCGACGTTGACATCGCCTCGAGCGGCGCGGTTTGGGGAGCTTTTGTCAACGCCGGCCAGACCTGCCTTTCCGTAGAGCGCTGCTATGTGCACCGCAGTTTGTATCCGGTTTTCGCCGAGGCCTGCGCCACCAAGGCGCGCAAACTGCGCGTCGGGAACGGAATGGATCCTTCCACCGACATTGGTCCGATGATTCATGAAAAACAAGTGCGCATAGTGGAAGCGCACGTGGAAGATGCGCGGCAGCGGGGCGCTCGCCTGCTGGCAGGAGGCGAGCGGGTGCGCGAACTAGGCTCCACATTTTTTGCGCCTACGGTGCTTTCTGGCGTGAGCCACAGCATGAAGATCATGCAGGAAGAGACGTTTGGGCCAGTGCTCCCGATCGCACCGTTTGACGACGACGCTGAAGCGGTACGCCTGGCGAACGATTCTGATTACGGCCTGGCGGCGAGCGTTTGGACGAGCGACCGCGCGCGCGGCGAACGTCTGGCCCGGCAGATCAACGCCGGCACGGTGATGATCAACGATGTCGTATCCTGCTTCAGCATTAGCGAGGCTCCGCATGGCGGCATCAAGGCGAGCGGACTTGGACGCACGCATGGGCGCTGGGGACTGGAAGAAATGGTGCGCGTGAAGTACGTCGATACTGATCTGACGCCGCGCATGAAGAAAGTTTGGTGGTTTGGGTATGGCCGCGAGTTCAGCGCCGAGGCGGAAAGCTTCCTCGACCTGCTGTTTGCACGTGCGCTCCGCCAGAAGATGAAAGCGTCGCTGCGCGCGGCAGGAGCGCTGTGGCGAAGAAAACTCTGAAAACAGTTCTCAGACTTTGCGCTGAGCGCTTTTCTGGGAACTGGGAACTGACTATGTCTGACGACCGCACCCTGCTCCGTCATACGCTGGCCACGCTCGCTTATCGCAGTGGCAAAACGATCCGCAACGCACCCGCGAGCTTCGCCGATTACGGCGCGCCGGAAACTGCGCGCACTTCGGCGAACATCCTGGCGCACATGGGCGATCTCATGGACTGGGCGCTCTCGATGGCCGACGGAAGCCCCAAGTGGCACGACTCGACCCCGCTTCCCTGGGAAAAAGAAGGCGAGCGTTTCTTTGCCGCGCTGAAGAAGTTCGACGACTATCTGGCGTCGGATCGGCCGCTGCAAGTTCCGGCTGAAAAGCTTTTTCAGGGCCCGATTGCCGATGCGTTGACCCACGCCGGTCAGTTGGCGATGCTGCGCCGTATGGCGGGTTGCCCGATCAAGGGCGAAAACTATTTTGTGGCGGAAATCACGATGGGCCGCGTCGGCAACGATCAGGCGGCGCCGAAGAAGGTGTTCGACTAGCCAGTCACGACTGCGGGGCCGCCGTGGGTCTTCGGCGCCGCGCTGATAAAATAACGGGTAGGCGAAATCAGGCATTCGATTGGAGATTTCTTGTGTCTTCAGGTGAACCAGTCAGCGCGCAGGCAACAGACGTTCCACAGCTTCCTAACCACAAGGTCAAAGTCAAAAAGACCGGCCAGCGGGCCTGCAATGAGAAAGATGAAAAAGGAAAGTTCTGCGGAGGGCACCTCAAGCGCTGGTTCTACTCCGTCGACGTGCTTGAGCGCGAATGCGGCTGCGCGGAAAAAGCCTGGGGAGCCGATGCCGAAGTGTATCGCTGCGAATTTTGCAAAACCCTCTACCTTCCAAACCCAGACGACGCGAGCGGCGTCAACGTGGGCGGCGTTGGACAGCTCTCAGTATTCGGCATAACGATCGTGCCGAAGGAAGAAAAAAAGACGTAGCGAGAGAAATTAGTTGGCCGCGCCAAAACGTTGACCTGATTCGCCAAGGTTAGCGTCCACCAAACGGGCGCGAAGCTAGGGGCACTGCGATCTTAGGAAACAGCGGCGGCCACGGCCGGGGTCGCCTTCTCGGCCTCCAGCACACTAGCCAACCCATGAATGACCGACGCAATGCGGACGGCGGCCACAATCGTTTCTTCGCTCATGCCCTTCTCGCGCAGCGTCTTCTCGTGGGAATCGACGCAGGCGCCGCAGCCGTTGATCGCCGACACCACCGTGCACCAGAGTTCGAAATCCAGGGCGTCGACCCCGTGCGAACGCAGGATGTTCATGCGCAGCCGCGCCGGAATGGTGCGGTACTTTTCGTTGCTGGTGAGGTGCAGAAAGCGGTAGTACACGTTATTCATACCCATGATCGCGGCTGCGCCTTTTGCTGCTTCGATTACCTGCGGCGATAAATGACCGGCGGCATCTGCGAATGCAGATCGCATAATGTCCTCATTGCGCGATGCCACTGCGCTCGCCACCACGGTTCCCCAGGTCTGTTGCTCGGTGAGTTCGTTTTGTGAAAGCAAGCTCGACAGGTTGAGCTTCAGGTCCCGCGCGTAAGATGGCAAAGTCTCCAGCAATTCATTCAATGTCATAAGAGTCCGGATGTCGTTGGTGGCTGGTCGTTGGTCGTTCGTCGTTCGTCGTTCGTGATTCGGTATTAGCTGCCCGCCCTTGTGTCGCCTTTGGCCGTTCGTCGTCGACCATAGCCTGCGCGCGTTTTCTGCGGGCTAACGACCAACGACGAACGACCAGCGACGGTTTCTTATCCAACCACCAACGTCGGCTCGCCCTTGTGCCAGTTGCACGGGCAAAGCTCGTCGCTCTGCAGCGCATCAAGCACGCGGAGAACTTCGTCCGGGTTGCGCCCCACCGATCCGTCGGTGACATATACAAAGCGGATGACGCCTTCCGGGTCGACGACGAAAGTCGCGCGCTGCGCCACCCCGCCGGCCGGATCGATGATCCCGAGCTGTTCGCAGAGATCATGTTTGATATCCGCCAGCATTGGGAACGGAAGGTTTTTCAGATCTTCGTGGTGCGTGCGCCAGGCGTGGTGCACCCACTCGGAGTCGGTGCTACCGCCCAAGATTTGAGTATCGCGGTCGGCGAATTGCTTGTTCAGTTTGCCAAAGCCAACGATTTCCGTCGGGCATACGAACGTGAAATCCTTGGGCCAGAAAAAGTAGACCTTCCACTTGCCGGGGTAGTCCAGGTTAGTAATAGTTTTGAAGGCTTTCTTCGGGTCTTTTTCCGTGCTCACCGTAGCCGTCACAGAAAAGATTGGGAACTTTTCTCCAATGCCAAGCATGTTTTGTTTACCCCTCTTCTTATTAGGTTATGAAGCATAAGACCGTTTCTCACTTAGACCATTTATGATAAAAGACTTTCCAGCAGACATAAAGCCGTTCTAGACCATCGCGCCAGCATGCTCCGGCTTGCGCGCTAGTACCGCCAAACCTTTTTCCAGATCGGCGATCAGGTCGTCGACATTTTCGATTCCTACTGAGAGCCGGATCATCTGTTCGGTCACGCCCATCTTTTTGCGCAGATCGGACGCGACCATCGCGTGCGAAGTGAGAACCGGGATGGAGACCAGCGATTCGACTCCGCCCAGGCTCGGCGCCAGCGTGAACAGATTGAGCGCTTCTGTCACTCGGCAAGCGTCGGCGCCCGTGCCTTCCACCTCAAAGCTCAGCACGCCGCCCGCGCCCGCCAGTTGCTTTTTGGCCAACTCGTATTGCGGGTGTGTCTTCAGCATCGGGTAATGCACGCGCACAACCTTGGGATGCTGGCTCAAAAATTCCGCGATGCGCAAGGCGCTCTGGTTCTGCCGTTCCACGCGCACGGCCAGCGTTTTGATTCCGCGAAGAAGTAAAAAGGCCGCGTGCGGGTCCATGCAGCACCCGAGCGTCGTCCGAAGATGATGGATTTCATCGATCAGTTCGTGGCGTCCGGTGGCGATTCCACAAATGATGTCGGCGTGGCCGCCGAAATACTTGGTGCCCGAGTGCAGCACCAGATCGATGCCCCATTCCGCGGGGCGGCAATTGATGGGCGTCGCAAACGTGGAGTCGATGGTGGTGATGAGCTTGTGCTTGCGTGCCAGCGCCGCAATTTTTTCCAGATCCACGACCCGAACCATCGGATTCGTAGGCGACTCGACGTGAAGGATTCTGGTATTCGGACGAATGGCGCGCTCGTGCTGCTCGATGTCGTTGGTNNTTTTGACGAGGGCCAGTATCGACGTGGTAATGGCGGCCATCCCCGAGGAGAACAGTAGAGCTGCATCTGTCCCTTCGAGTTCGGCAATGGCGCTCTCGGCAACCGTGTGCGTGGGATTGCCATAGCGCGTGTAGAAGCTGTCGGTAAGCGTGGCGCGCACCTGCTCCTGCATGTCGGTGACTTCGAAGGTCGAAGTCTGATAGATCGGCGCGGTGAGCGGTCCATTCTTCTTGGCAAGGCT
>PLHN01000164.1:3038-3264 GCA_003139975.1 Acidobacteriaceae bacterium | reverse complement strand
GGAACAACTGCGACAAGCATTCACCGAACTTCAGGAAGGAACTTTTCTCAAGGAGACCCAGAGCAAATAAATTTCCGAACTGGGGCTGGGCGGCTTTCGATAGTGCCATCTCGATCGGTCTGGGGATTCTGCTCTGGGCCGACGGCTAGCGCATCCTCGTGACCGCGTGTCAACAAACCAACGGCTTGTTCGATAGCAGACCGCGTTCGTGAAACTCCCGCGACGC
>PLHN01000164.1:0-3015 GCA_003139975.1 Acidobacteriaceae bacterium | reverse complement strand
CAATATTCATACGTTTTAATAAAACATTTCAATACACTGATTTCGCAAGGGCGGCAGATGATCGGCGGAGTCGATATCGGGGGCACAAAGATCGCGGTCGGAGTGGTCGATCAACAAGGCCACATCCTGGCCAAGAAAGAGTGCCCCACGGAGGTGCCGCGCGGCTTCGATCACGCGATGCGGCAAGTAGCAGCACTGCTTGTGCAGTGCGTGGAGCAATCCGAGGGCAAACTGCGCGGGATTGGGATTGGTTGTGCGGGTCCCGTAGACAGGGTCACTGGCACCTTGGGAAATGTGAATAATCTGGTTGGATGGCAGGGCGGCAACCCGCTCGAGGTCCTGGCGCGGGAATTTGGCGTTCCCGCCGCCATGGAAAACGACGCGGATGCGGCCGCCCTCGGTGAACTCTACTGGGGGGGCGGAGGGAAGAAAACGCGCTTCCTCTATGTGACCATAGGAACGGGCATTGGGGTGAGCGTGATTTTGGACGGCAAGGTGTATCGCGGCGTCGACGGCTGCCATCCCGAGATTGGACACCACATCCTCGACGCTTCCGGGCCGTGCTGCTCCTGCGGTGTGCGCGGCTGCTGGGAAAGCCTCGCAGCCGGTCCCGCCATGGTGGCATGGCTGCGCGAGAACGCGCCCGCCGCTTATGACAACCGCCATCTCAGCGCCCGCGAAATCTGCGCGCGGGCCGAAGACTCCGATGAATGGGCGCGCCGCGCCGTAGACCGTGAGGCCTACTATCTTGGACTCGGCCTGGCGAATCTAATCACTTTGTTCGCGCCGGAAACGATCGTGCTGGGAGGCAGCGTCATGAAGAGCGCGCACCTGTTCCTGGAGCGTATGCACGAGGTGATCCGGCAGAATTGCCGGCTCGTTCCTGCCCACCGCGTGGAAATTTCCCTGGCCTCCCTGGGAGCCGATGCCGGCTTGATCGGAGCGGCGCAGGTTTGGCAGCATCGCTTTGAACGCGGCGGGGGGTGAGGTTGGTTACTAACACTCTTCAAATCATCGAAGGCGGATATCTGCGCGACATCCTCGACCAGCCCCGCGCCATGGCGGCAACCCTGGAACAGTTGGAAATCTCTGAAGAACTGGCTACCGTCGTCGCCTCGTTGCGGAGCGGCAAGATCAGGCGTGTCCTCCTCACCGGCATGGGCGCGTCGTTTCATGCTCTTCATCCCCTGTTCTTACGCCTCAACACCTGCGCCTATACTGCCCTTGCCGTGGAGACCTCAGAACTGGTCCACTTGCTGCAAAGCTGGTTCGAGCCGCAGACCCTGATTATTGCGGTTTCGCAGTCCGGACAGAGCGCGGAAATGGTCCGCCTGATCGAAGAAAACCGTGGCCGGGCGGCCATCGTGGGCGTGACGAATGCCGCCGATAGTCCCCTGGCCCTCCGTGCCAATGCTTTGATCCTCACCAAAGCCGGGGAGGAATCTTCTGTCTCCTGCAAAACCTATTTGACGGTCTTAATGGCGCTGCACCTGCTCGGCGGATTCCTGTGCGGGTGCGATGTGAGCCGGACCCGAGAAGAACTCGCACAAACCATCCCTGCGGTAGCAACCTATTTGCGCCTGTGGAGAGACCACGTTTTTGAGATGGCAAAAGAGTTGGAACAAATCCGCCACATTTTTCTTCTGGGACGTGGAAGTTCGCTGGCCGCAGCGGGCGAGGGAGCGCTGATCGTCAAGGAATCTGTCCGGCTGTACGCGGAAGCGATGAGCGGCGCAGCTTTCCGCCACGGTCCCCTGGAAATGGTCAGCGGCGAAACCTTCGCGGTTGTTTTTGCGGGTGCAGAAGCAACACGAGGGCTGCAGGCCCGCCTGCGCGAGGACATTCGCGATGCCGGAGGCAGGACCGCCTGGATTACTCAGGACATCGATCCGGGGTCGTGGAATCTTCCGCCCACGTCCGCGAGCGTGAGCCCCATACTGGAGATTCTGCCGGTTCAAATGATGACGCTGGCCATGGCGGCAAACGCTAATGTCGAGGCGGGCCGGTTTGCACGTATTCCGAAAATCACGACCACGGAATAAATGGTCTTATCAAAGCATGGACCAAGTCCGGCGCCGCGGCGGACACCGCGAGGAGGAGGTACTACCTTGCCGACGATTCAAAGGCGCACTCCGCTGTTTAACCTTTCGCACTTCTTCATCATCAAGCTGCGATTTCAACTGCTGATTTCAGCCGCTTTGTTCCTCTCCGTCCACTGCATCTGGGCCAGCACGCCGGCCGACGAGCAGTCCACGAAAATACTCCTCGCCGAAAATTGGCAGATTCAGTCCTCGTGCGAAGTGAAGGCAGACGGGCGAGAGATTTCTGCCGTTGGTTTTCGCCCGGATGGCTGGCACAAAGCCCGCGTTCCGACAACGGCGGTTGCGGCGCTGGTCGCCGATGGCACTTATCCTGACCCCTATTTCGGAATGAACCTGAAATCACTGCCGGGGATGGACTACTCCTCGAAATCTTTCTTTGCCAATCAGTCCCTGCCCCCGGACAGTCCGTTTCGCTGCTCGTGGTGGTTCCGCACTGAGTTCAACGTTCCACCGCAAGCGAATCAGCCAAACACCTGGCTGCATTTTGACGGGATCAATTACCGCGCGAACATCTGGTTGAACGGCGAGAAAATTGCCGACGCCCAGGACATTGCCGGCATGATGCGGATGTTCGAGCTTGAAGTCAGCAAGCATCTTGCAGCCGGAAAACCCAACGCTTTAGCGGTGGAAGTCTTTGCGCCCGATAAGACCGATCTGGCCATGACCTGGGTGGATTGGAACCCAACTCCGCCTGACAAAGACATGGGGTTGTGGAAAGACGTCTACCTGACGACGACTGGCGAAGTTGCTTTGCGCCATCCCTTTGTGGAATCCAAGCTCGAAGCGGACTACACGGCGGCATCTCTGACCATCACCGCCGATCTGCACAATGCCTCTACCCATCCGAACACGAGCGTCGTCCGCGCCGAAATTGAAGGGATCCAGGTCAGCCAGAAAGTTGAACTGGCTGCTT
>PLHN01000148.1 GCA_003139975.1 Acidobacteriaceae bacterium | reverse complement strand
CTCCACGACCCCTCGGGCACACACGCGAAAACACCTGCAAGTTCGCCATTCAGCCGCGTTCTTTTTGGGAGCGCACGGCAGCTTTCCGGCACGCTGGTGCGACTCCAGAATGGTACTACCGGGGAGAAGCGGGCGCCGGGCGTTCTGCTAAAATCACCTCATACTGAGGCAATCCTCTATGGCGATTGGACGTATGTTCTCCGGGAAAAAACTGGCAATAATCTCTGCTTTTACCGTGCTGCTGGTAGCGGCGTTTGGGGCGGGCTGCAAAGGGTTCTTTACGGGGAACACCCTCAATTCGATCGCAATCCAACCGCCGTCGCCAACGGTTGAGGTTGGCCAGACGACAAGTTTGTCCGCTTGGGGAACTTATGCGGACGGCACGAGGAGCCAGGTCACGAGCGGCGTCGCCTGGACAAGTAGCGACCCCACCACTATTTTGGTAGATCCAAACACAGGGCTGCTCTCGACCCCGACAAATAGCACTGGCGGCACAGCTACGATAACCGCTGCCGCGCAAGGTCTAAGTGCAACCGCAAGCGCAACTGCATATCTCGGTAGCATCTCGAATTTCGAGGTGTGCTTGGGCACGTTTGTGTCGGGCCAATCGTGCAACACCAGTGCCTGGGCGCCAAGCAGTGCGAAAGGGGGAACACAGGACTATTACGTGCAGGCTACGTACAACAGCTCACCAATAGATCTTACAATTGCGTCCACTTTTGGGGCCATTTCGCCCACTCCCACAGCCCAGTCGATTTCATGTAGTAACACCTCCGATCCCGCGACCTGCACGGTTGTTGCCGGTACTTTGCCGACGGGAACCTACACATTTCCGGTGACATACGGGACGACAAATTCAGTCACCGTCTCAATAAACTTGGGGCCGTAGGAGTTTGTCTTCGTCTCTGCACACCGTGTCCTGTTTTGACTCGGGGCACCTAGGACTCCCCCAGACTCAAGGTGCCCGGACGCGAGTCTTATCCGTGGATGAGGAGGGTGGGGAAGCTCAGACCCACCAGTACCCGATTTCGCGGATGAAAATCCTCGCCCAAGCCAAGCTTGGGCGGCGCACCCCTCTTGCACCTTTCTTGTTCTCATCCTCTTGTTCGAGGCAGGGGTCGCGCCCATTCGTTCATCCGTACCCCGCGCAACCGCGCTATGATGATCAGTTGCCATGACTGACATTCGCTGCATAGGAATCTGCACCGGGGGCGGAGACGCTCCTGGATTGAACGCCGTGATTCGCGCGGCGGTGAAAGCTGCCATCCTTAAATACAAGTGGAGGGTCATCGGCATTCCCGATGGCTTTGACGGGCTGATCTGGCCGGAGCGCGCGCACGAACTGACGCTCAAGGACGTCAGCGGGATTCTGCCGCGCGGCGGCACGATTCTCGGCACCACCAACCGCGGCAATCCGTTTTCGTACAAGACGGTCGAAAACGGGCAGGAGGTGGTGCGCGACATCTCGGGCGAGGTGATTGCGAACGCGCGCAAGCTGGGCATTGACGCCATCATTTCCATCGGTGGCGACGGCTCGATGAAGATAGCGCACGAGCTGTTTTTGGAGGGGCTCCAAGTCGTAGGCGTGCCCAAGACGATCGACAACGATCTTTGCGCCACCGAGGTCACGTTCGGTTTCGATACCGCGATCCACACGGCGACCGATGCCATCGACAAACTGCACACGACGGCGGAGTCGCATCATCGCGTGATGGTGGTCGAGGTGATGGGCCGCGATGCGGGCTGGATCGCGCTGGAAGCGGGCATTGCCGGCGGCGCGCATGTCATTCTGATCCCGGAGATTCCGTTCACCATCCAGAAGCTGTGCGAGCACCTGGAAATGCGCGAACGCTACGGCAAGCGCTTCACGATTGTGGTGGTGGCGGAGGGCATCAAGCTGCCTCCGGAGATGAAACACATGGTGCGCAGCATGGCCGTCGGCAACATGGTGGGCGATGCGATTTCGCTGGTGGCGCGCAAGGAAGTGCGCGTAAGCGTGCTCGGCCACATTCAGCGCGGAGGATCGCCGTCGCCCTATGACCGAATTCTCGGGACGCGCTTCGGCGTGGGCGCAGTGGATTTGATCGCGGCGGGCGGTTTCGGCAAGATGGTCTGCCTGCAGCAGGAATCGATTCGCGCGGTCACGATTGCGGATGCGGTAGGAAAGATGAAGACGGTAGATCCGCAGGGCGAGATCGTGCGCGCAGCAAGGGCAATCGGGATCGGGTTTGGAGATTGAGAGCAGTAGCCAGTACCCAGTAACCAGTGACCCCGAGAACTGAGAACTGAGAACTGAGAACTGAGAACTGAGAACTGATGTCCCCTACCCGTTAATCCTGCTCCCCACTCCGAAAGCGCTATAGTGAGGAGTTACCGTTGATCCCGTGAAGTCTCTCCCCACATTCTTGCTGCGAACCTGCGCGCTGGCGCTTTGTTCGGCCACCATCGTGTTCCTTGTCGCCTGCAAGCACAGCGGTGGCAAAGTCCTGGAGGTCGCCTACGTTTCCGGTGTGGAGGTCAATCTCCGCAACCGCGTGGCGGCCGCCTACGAGAAAGCCGGGCTCGTCAAAAACGGCGATCGCGTGGAAGTGCTCGACCACGATCGGCGCTTCGCCAAAGTTCGTACCGCAACCGGACAGATGGGTTGGATGGAGCAGCGCTATCTGGTCAGCCAGCAGGTATTCGATCAGCTGCAGAAGTTGACCGCCGACAACGCCAACGATCCGGTGCAGGCGCAGGGAGTGACACGCAACGATACCAACCTGCACGTCGAACCGGGGCGCGAGACCGAGCATCTTTATCAGATTTTATCGGGCGAAAAGCTGGCCCTCCTGAAACGCGGTACGGCGGCAAAGCCGGGAGTGGTTGCCGCTCCGGCGAAGACCAGCGCTTCCGGAGAAAAGAAAGAGGCGACGGCCGCCCTGGAGGACTGGTGGCTGGTGCGCGACAGCCACGGGCGCGTGGGATGGGTGCTCGGGCGCATGATCGATTCCGATGTGCCGCTCGAGGTCGCGCAATACGCCGAAGGCCAGCGCATCGTCGCTTTCTTCGTGCTCAATCAGGTGCAGGACGAAGACAGGAAGGTCGGGCAGTATCTGACCGTGCTCACCGAGGCGAAAGACGGCCTGCCATTCGACTTCAACCAGTTTCGCGTGTTCACGTGGAATGTGCGACGGCACCGCTATGAGACCGCTTATCGAGAGCGGATCGAAGGCATGCTACCGGTCAAGGTTGCGCAGGAAGACTTCGGCAAGGAAGGCGTGCTACCGGTCTTTACGATTCATGTGCTCGATGACAATGGCAACATAACCGAACGCAAGTACAAGCTCAACACTCCAATAGTACGGCGAGTGTATGCGCCGGGAGAAGAGCCGGTGCACGCGGCACCACGGAAAGCCGCGGCTTCCAAACGAACGGCACGGCGCCGGCGGTAGACTGCTATTTTCAAAAGCCGATTTTCGACGACGGTAAAACCCGTACCTCATGATCGCCCGCGTCGAAGCCATCGAGCACGGCATTGTGGTGGGCGATGATTTGTTCGAATCTGAGCGTGGGCGTATCGGCGGTGGTGTGACCGTCGGAGGCGAGCAGCACGTCGAAGCCAAGGCTCACGGCGCGCCGCACGGACGTGTCGATGCAGTATTGCGTCATGCACCCGGCAATCACGAGTTGCTTGGCGTGGCGGGCCGCGAGTTCCTCTTGAAGATTGGTTTCGAAGAACGCATCGCAGGCACGCTTGCGGATGACAGGTTCTTCGGGCTGTGGGGCAATCTCCGCGCGAATCGGCCAACCGGGCGTATTCGGTTCGAGCCGATGGCCGGGGCCGCCATCGTGTTGGACGTAGATGACGGGAATCCGTGCCCGGCGGGCGCGATCGAGCAGTGAGCGGATGCGCAGCACGGTCTCGTCGAATGCCTGGTGGACCTCTTTTTCCCGCGTCTGGCCGGGATCATCCAGGATGCCGCGCTGAACGTCGATCACAACGAGTGCAGTCTGTTTGTTGCTCATGATCGAACTTTCACGATAGATCAAGAATAAAACTCGGCAATACATTCGACCACACGCCGAATCTCAGCGTCGGCCAACTCGGGGAACATGGGCAGCGCCAGGACTTCTTTCGCGGCCTGCTCGGCGCGCGGCAGATCTCCCTCTTTCAGTCCAAGGCAAGAAAATACTGGCTGCAAATGCAGCGGCAGCGGATAGTAGATTTCGGTCCCGATCTTCCGGTCGGCCAGGAAGCCGCGCAACTCATCGCGGCGCTGCGCGCGGATCACGTACTGATGAAAAACGTGTGTGGCGTTCGAGTCGCGGGCAAGCAGGCGAATGGGCGCGCTAGCAGCCGGTGACAGCATTCCCGCATCCGCAAAGAGCCGGTCATAGGTTGCCGCGTGTTGACGACGAGCTTCATTCCAGTCGGCGATGTGCGGAAGCTTTACGCGCAGCACCGCAGCTTGAATCGCATCCATGCGCCCGTTCCAGCCGAATTCGTCGTGATAATAGCGGCGCGGGCTGCCGTGGTTGCGCAGGCGCCGCATGTGCTCGGCCATTTCGGGATTCATTGTGGTCACAATGCCCGCATCGCCGTACGCGCTCAGATTCTTGGTCGGATAGAAACTAAAGGCAGCGGTCGCGCCCATCGACCCAGCTCCGCGCCCGCGCCATGCGGCGCCAATGGCCTGCGCCGCGTCTTCGACGATGGCTACGTTGAATTCCCTGGCGATTTCGTCAAAGGCATCCATGTCTGCGCACTGCCCATAAAGATGAACGGGAAGGATCGCGCGCAGATTCTTTGGCCGGTCGGCGCGAAGGCGTTTGCGAACCTGCGCGGCGTCGAGATTGAGAGTCCCGGGATCGACATCCATCAGAATCGGCTTAGCGCCGGCGCGCACAATGGCGCTCGCCGAGGCAAAGAAGCTGAACGCGGTCGTGATGACCGAATCGCCCGGCTTGACGCCGGCCGCTACCAGCGCCAGCCAGAGAGCTTCTGTTCCCGAGGCACAACCAACCGCTGCAGTCGCTCCTGTGAGCGTGCAGATCTCGCGTTCCAGCGCCTCCACCTCGGGGCCAAGAATGAAGCCCTGCGAATCGCAAACCCGGGTGATGGCGGCCAGAACCTCTTCGCGAATACTTCCGTACTGGCGCCGCAAGTCAAGGCTCGGGACAGGATCGGGCGCTGCTGTTCGTGTTGGCCCTAAGCTGGATATCACTCAACGAGATTTTAGCAAGGATGTTCTCTCTTGGGCTGGTGCACCCAGCGGCTGTGCTGCCAACCGTCAAATTCCAGGAAAACCACAGCGCGCCGAGAACGCAGCGGCCAGCGGTTAATGGGCAAACCAGCATTGCGTCGGACTCGACCACGAGAAGTCTAGGTACCGGATTAAGTTGCAGCGTATTCCAAAATCCATATTTCCATCAATGGTTCCATACGGATTTCGATAGTTGAGCCCGGCGCCGATCCTTGTAAACGATTAAAAACAATGATAAAACAAGACATTCTGTTATGGAGCATTGGTTGCACTATATTGTGCGAACCGTACAGTGTGAGCTGCATACCGGACGGAGTCAGATTGTATTTTGTCCGGCAAAGCTCCTTAGAGATCTTTTGTAATTTTTGTTGTGTAGCGTTCAGGAGAAAACAGACTATGAAGCGAAATCTGGGAAGTTTGAGAGTGTTGGCCTTGACATTAGCGATCTTCGGTATGCTGACGCTGAGCGCTGGCGTTGCTTACGGCCAAGCCGTGGACGGCAACATCGTCGGCACGGTAGTCGACTCGCAAGGCGCGGTTGTGGTTGGCGCGGAAGTGACCGCCACGAACACAGCCACGGACGTGGCGGCGACGACGAAGACGGGTACCACCGGTGAGTACCGGTTTGATCACCTGTTGGCCGGAACCTACAAGGTAACGGCGAAGGCGACCGGATTCAAGACGATCACCGAGATGGTTAACGTGGAATTGAACAAGACCGGTACCCGAAATCTTTCGCTGACGCCGGGCGCGACGTCGGAGACGGTGGAAGTTTCCGGCATTCCGCCCACGCTCGATACGTCTTCGGCGCAAATTGAGACCACGTTTTCTCCGAGAGAACTGGGTGATCTGCCCACCACTTCCCAAGGCAGCGGCGTAATCAACCTCGCGCTGTTGGACGCCGGTGTGGCCAGCAGCGGTGGCATTGGCTTGGGCACTGGCCCGTCGGTCTCCGGTCAGCGGCCCCGCAACAACAACTACACTGTTGAAGGTGTGGATAACAACAGCAAGGCCGTGACCGGACCGTTGGCCCAGATTCCGAACGATGCCGTGGATCAGTTCACAGTCCTGCAGAACCAGTTTTCCCCGGAGTTTGGGCACTCCTCGGGCGGGCAGTTCAACCAGACCGTCAAATCAGGTTCGAATACTTTTCATGGCCGCGCTTACGAATACTTCCAAAACCGCAAGCTGAACGCTATCGATTCCCTCGCGGCGCAATCGGAAGTTGCCAATGGCGAGTCGCCGTTCAATCCCCGTTACGACAACAACCGCTTCGGCGGATCGTTTGGCGGCCCGATCATCAAGGACAAGCTCTTCTTTTTCACGAACTGGGAGTACAACCCGGTTGGCAATGTGACGTCATCCACTGGGTGCGGGCCAACGGCTGCGGGCTACACAGCGTTGTCTACGATGGCTCAGGCCAATATAACGCAGGCCCTGGTAACATCTGATCCTTCGGGAAGTACAAGCGTCGCCTTGCCGATCAACGCTACGAACCTGGCCCAAATGCAACTGGGCGTGGGCACCGCGCTAGCGCAGGCAGGAGGCGGGGCGGGAGATTCCAACTGCGACGGATGGGCGGCCGGGTTTTACACGACACCGGACATACCGCAGAACGGTCCTTTCTCCGGGACGGGACCCCTCGTACCCCTCGGCGCCATTGGTTACGCTGGTGGTAACTACCAAAACACTCTCACGGGTGTTGTTTCGGTTGACTTTGACATGTCCCAGAAAGACCATCTCCGCGGCCGCTACATATACGAGAAGCTAAACCCGATCGACTTCTCGGCCCAGGTGCCCAGCTTCTGGTTGATCACTCCTAACCGTTTCCATATCTTCACCTTGAGCGAGTACCACAACTTCTCGCCGACGGTGGACAACGAAGTGCGCCTCGGCTTTAACCATTCGGGCAGCACTACGGGGGCTGGCAACTTCCAGTACCCCGGACTCGGTACCTATCCCAATCTGCTGCTGGGGCTTTTTGAGGGCGATGGAAACCAGCTTGGAGCGGATCCAAACGCCCCGCAGTTTGGCTATCAGAACTTTTATCAGCTCGTCGATAACATCAGCTGGGTGAAAGGCGCCCACAACTTCAAGTTCGGCGCCGAGTATCGCGAATATATCTCGCCGCAAGGGTTCACGCAGCGGGTGCGCGGCGATTACGATTACACCACCTATTGGCAGTTCCTGACCGATCAAATTCCCGATTACCTTGCGGAACGTTCGATCGGCGACGTTACCTACTACGGCAACCAGAACATGTTCTACGCCTGGGCCGGTGACGATTGGCGCATCGCGAAGAACTTTACCATCAATCTCGGCTTGCGCTACGAGTTCACGCAGGTTCCGCTTTCGGAAAAAACATGGCAGGCGCAGAACTCGATCTCCAACGTCCCGGGCGTTATCACCTTCGCGGCCCCGACCGAGCAGAAGAAGAACTTCCTGCCGCGTGTCGGTTTCGCCTACTCGCCCGGTTCCAGCGGCAATACCTCTATCCGCGCTGGCTTCTCGATGGCGCAGGACGTGCTCTACGACAACCTCGGATTACTGTCGGCTTCCCCGCAGGTGCAGCAGACCTGCGACGTCCAACCGGGCTTGCTCTCCGCTTCCCAAAATTGCTTCTGGGACGACCCGACAATCCCCGCGAGCCAAGGCGGGAATGGCACTGGCTTCCTGGCCGGCGGAGGTCTGCCCTTTGCGACGACCGTTCCACCGATCACGGATCCAGTCCAGGCGCGACTTTCGACGGCCGGCTACATTCCGAACCAGCAGTTGCCCTATTCGGAAACGTGGACCTTCGGTATCCAGCACATTTTCGCCGGGAAATACACACTGGAAAGCCGCTATGTCGGAACGCGCGGACTCCACCTGCCGGTTCAGGCCCGTTTGAATCGCCAAGCCAAGACCTCGGCGACCGAGTACCTGCCGATGTTCTTCACTCAGCCGTCGCAAGCGACGTTGGATGCGCTGACGAACACCACCGGGACGATCGGTGCCAATTCCAGTTTCGTGTCGTCGTACGCGAACGCGGGTTTCACCGGCAGCAACCTGGTGGCCTTCATGCCTTGGGGCGATTCCAAGTACAATGGCCTCCAGACCCAACTCCGCCGCAGTTTCAGTGCTGGCTTGCAGCTTCAAGCCGCATGGACCTGGAGTCACGCAGAAGACAACTCGACGGCGGATGTCTTTTCGACCTACCTAACCCCCCGCCGCGCGCAGGACTCTAACTGCTTTGCCTGCGACTACGGCACCTCTGCTCTTGATCGTCGTCAGCGCATTACGCTGCAGGCGTTGTACGACATACCTTTCTTCAAAACCAGCGATAGCTGGCTGGAAAAGAACGTGCTTGGCAACTGGGAGTTCGCCCCGGTCTACACATTCCAGTCGCCGGAATACGCAACCGTGCAGTCTGGCCTGGACGTCAATGGCAATGGGGATAGCGCGGGCGACCGCACCTACATTAATCCGGCCGGCGTGAAGGGCACGGGTTCGACGAATATCCCGCTTACGAACACAGCTGGCGCTGTGGTCGCTTACCTGTCCTGCAATGTTGGCGGAGCTGGCCCGACGTGCCTGACGGCTTCCTCGGAAGTTCCGCAGTATGTCCAAGCGGGTCAGTTCTCGCGGCCGAACGCTGGGCGTAACACCCTGGCGCTGCCACGCACCAACGATCTTGACTTCACGATCTCAAAACGAATCAACTTCTTTGGCGAGCGCCAGTCGTTCGAATTTCAGGCGCAGGCCTTGAACCTACTCAACCACGCTCAGTTTGCACCGGGCTTCATAAGCGACGTTGCTCCCCAAGGCTTTACCGGGTCCAACGTGCTTGGTATCCTCGAACCCCAGTCACCGAGCTTCAATCAACCGAAGTCAGTGTTCACAAATCACCCGCGCCAGATGGTGTTGGTCTTGAAGTACAACTTCTGATGGCAAACAGAACCTAGTTTTCAGGGGAGCCTTCACCGGCTCCCCTTTTTTGTTTCAGCGGAAACTCAGCATCGCGCTCCGGCATGTGGATGCACGCCGCGTGAACGGTGGAGGGTGGCTCCGCAGGCGCCAGCTTCGTGGAATCCGCCCGCTACGGTGGCGGTTCTGGCGCAAACATGGGATAGAGGAAGAAGGGGCAAGCCCCTTCTTTACCTTCCAAACATCGGGTAGTGGCTGGCCGCGCCCATCAGGAAAAGCAACGGGAACGACAGCACGAAGTTTGCCCGCGACATGAGAAAAGCTTGCCGCGCCATGGATTTCGCTTTGTCGGGAATCGGCGTGCCATTGGCCGCATTGTCGGCGGTCCACTGAATGATTCGCTTCTGGATGCGCCAGATCACACCCCACACGTTCAGCATCATCATCCAGCCCAATCCGCCGCCAATGCCGGTCGCCAGCAACTGGCTGCTTTCCCAGCCGTGATCGTTCAGGCGCAGGAACAAGTACGAGGCCGCAATCACGAGGACCGTATAAATCACCGCCAGCACCCAGCCATTATCAAGCGCACCCTTGCCAGGAATCACGCAGGCATACATCAGCACCCAGGTAATGGTCCAGATGCCGAAGAAGGAGCCGAAGACGATGCCCGGAGATGCGCCGCCGTTGCGGGCGTCCGACCCGACAATCTCGCTCCAATACGCCAAGCCCATCAGCACCGTGACGACCGACGCCCAACGAAACCACCAGAGCGCGCGCGACATCAGGCCTGGAAGAACCTTCCCTCTGGTTGCTGGGTCGAGCGTCTTCATGAATGGGACACTAACGAGGTTGAAGAAGTAAAGCAGGCCAACCCAGGTAATGCCCGCAACGAAGTGGGTCCAACGAAACATCATGAGGAGGTTTGTGTGGAAGTCGGTTGGCAGATTTATGTAGTTCAAGGTCAAGGCTCCTGTTTGAGCAACAATTGTAGACTTGACGATTGTAGATGGTGCACAAAGGGCAATGATAGCTGAGGCCCCGATGCCACTAGGAGGGCGGCATCCGGGTCGGGCCCGGAACGGGCGGCGAATCGAGAATTTAATTGACCGGGAAGTTGAAAACCGCGCCCTAAGGCCGTATTGTAGAGGCCGATGGCAAGACGCTGCCGCCAATGCCCTTCCGAATGCACAGAGGCGCGACGTCGAACGAAAAACAAATAAGGAGATCGGCAGATGGAAACCAAGCCGGCGCAACAGAACATTCAAGATTCCTTCCTTAACACAGCTCGAAAGGAACGGCACAACATTACGATCTATCTGGTCAGCGGCGTCAAGCTGACGGGACGGATCCGATCCTTCGACAAGTATTCCGTCGTGCTCGAAACCAGCAACCAGGA
>PLHN01000307.1 GCA_003139975.1 Acidobacteriaceae bacterium | reverse complement strand
CAAGCGACAGAGGCGATATCACTCGTTTAGTAAGAACCAGGGCGCGAGAAAAGAGTTGCCCATCGAAACCGAAAAAACGAAAGAAACCTACAGCCCTGCCGGCCCGCTGCCACCTGCCCTCCCGGCCGGAATCGAAGAGCGCTGGATCCCTGTCGCCGGAGGACGCATGCGCTACCTGCAAGCGGGTTCCGGCCGCGCGCTCATCCTTGTGCACGGCCTGATGGGTTATTCCTTCTCGTGGCGATTCACTTTGCCCGCTCTCGCGCCCTATGCCACGTGCTACGCCATCGACAATCTGGGCGCCGGATTGTCAACCGCTCCCGAAGGCATGGACTGCTCGGTGCGCGCCACCGCGGAACGCATTCTCAAGTTCGCCGACGCGGCCGGCATCGGCGATTTCGATTTGCTCGGCACTTCTCACGGCGGCGGCGTCGCAATCATGACGGCTGCGCTCCTGGCCGAACGGCGCAGTCTCCGTCCCTGCCTCAAGCGGCTGATTCTGGTTGCGCCGGTGAATCCCTGGTCGCCGCACGGCAAGCGGCTCGCGCCGTTTCTGGTGAGTCCATTCGGCTCGTTAGTTTTCCGCCATACCATCGAACGCTGGCGGCCCCTCGACTACCTGTGGCTGCGTCGCCTATTCGGTGACGGAGCAAAAATTCCGGCCGATTCGCTCGACGGCTATCGTCTACCCGTGCTCAAGAACCACGCCTTTCGCCACGCTGCGCATATCCTCGAAAATTGGACCGCGGACCTCGGCGAGCTGGAACGGGCCTTGCCCACGATTCGCGACTATCCAACGCTGCTCGTTTGGGGAACCCGTGATCGCGCCGTTCACTTTGCGTCGGCCGAGCCCCTGCGCCGGAATTTCCGCGATGTGCGGCTCATTGCTTTCGAAGGCGTTGGGCATCTGACCTACGAGGAAGCACCGCACGAATTCAACGCGGCGCTCATCGAATTTCTCACTGCGGGCCGTCCTGCGTAATCTCGCTGATCCGCCAGCTTTGTTAAGCTTGCATATCCAATCCCTTCTGCTGATGGGGCACAGCATCTCTCATGTCGTGCGCGTGTTCGTTGGCGATTACGGCTATTGGGCCGTTGCCGTGATGCTGTTGTGCGAAAACGCCGGCCTTCCGGTTCCCGGCGAGACCACACTTCTGGTCGCCAGTTTTTTCGCCTACTCCGAGCACAAACTTCATCTCGGATGGATCATCGTCGTCGCGACTTGCGCCGCGACGATTGGCGATAACCTGGGATTTGTGCTCGGCCGTTACGGCGGCCGGCCGCTGCTCGAGCGCTACCAGGATTTCTTTCGCGTCCGGAAAAGTGTGCTGGAGCGCGGGGAAGCGCTGTTCGCCCGCTACGGGTCGTTCACGATTTTCTTCGCTCGCTTTGTCTTCGGCATGCGCGTGATCGCCGGCCCGCTCGCCGGAGTGCTGCGCATGCGCTGGCGGGCCTTCGCCATCTACAACCTTCTGGGCGCGGTTGTGTGGGTGAGTTTCATCGCCAGCGCGGGATACTTATTCGGGCACCATTGGCGCCTGCTGGTGCGCACGCTCACCCGCTTCAACGTCGCGATTGTGATTGTCACCGTAGCCGTGGTTCTGTACCTGTGGTGGAGGCAGCGGCGCAGCCCGGCTGGATCGTAGTTCTTCAGTGGACCGATGGCAGTCCCTGTCCAGTCTCATCTCTTCGGAGGCGACCTATGATGAGCGGATTCAAACAGTTTGTTCTGCGTGGCAACGTAGTGGACATGTCGGTTGGCGTAGTAGTCGGTGGTGCGTTCGCGGCGGTAGTGGCTGCGCTTACAATATCTGCTGACGCCACTGATCGCAGCACTCGTGGGTAAACCCGATTTGTCGGCAATCAGATTCACGGTGAACGGCAGCGTTTTTGCTCTTGGCGATTTCATGAATGCTCTGGTTTCGTTCCTATTGATTGCTACCGTTATTTACTTCTTCGTAGTCCTTCCGATCAATGCGCTGACGTCGGAAGGATCGGTGATCCGCAAAGTATTTGCCGATCACGCGCGCGGCATGGAGGACGCGCTAATCCAGTCTCGACGCCTCCGAGAAGGAGACCCTAAGGAACCTCCTGCGAAAGGTGAGTCACGCGGCCGAGAACCGCGCCAGCGGTCAATAGCAGCATCGGTCAAGAGGGACTAGATGCTGCCCGCGATTACCAACCCATTTGGCGCATCCGCTCCAGGATGAGCACGCTGTAATTATTCATGCGCTCGGGCCGTCGCTTCCGGGGAGCCGGCAGAATCGCGGCCAGCCGTGCCCCTTGTTCCCGGCCGATATTCCGGGCCGCGATTCCGTCATAGTAACGGCACGCCGAATCTGCGCCATAAATACCAGGGCCCCATTCGACCACGTTGAGNNCGGCCCGTTCCGAAAAATAGGTTTTTTACAAGTTGCTGCGTAATGGTGGAAGCTCCGCGAGTGCCACCGCCTTCCAGATCGTCTTCGGCAGCGATTTGGATCTCGTGCCAATCGAACCCGTGGTGTTGGTAGAAGCGCGCGTCCTCCGCCGCGATTACAGCGTGCTGGAGATCTGGTGAGATTTGGCTAAGCGGAATGAATTTGTAGCGTTCGTGATACGGAGTGTGGTGAATCCAGGCTTGCAAGCGGCGCTGGATGTGCACCGCGGTTGTCGGTGGGTCGATCCACCGGGCAGCCAAAAGGATCAGCACGGCAAGCGACCACATCAGCGCCAAGCCAATGGCAAGCCATCGAACAAAGGACCGGAGAGAGCCCTTGCGATGTGGCGTCTTGGAGTGTGTGTCTGGCTTTTCAGTCACACTTCAGGATAATAGCCGGAGCTGGGTTGCCGCTTATGGAGGGCAGTTTTCTGGATAGCTTTTGCGTTGGCAACGAATCGCGGGCGATCCGGAAGCTTTCGCGTGCAAGAAAAATCTTCCGTTACTTCCACTCGAGCCTGCGCTGTCATATGCTGAGATTGCGTCTTCTGCCGAGATTGCGTCTTTTGCGATCGAGAATTCCATGATTCCCCAAAGCGCTCCCGATTCAACGTCCTCTTCGCTGCTGCGAATCGGCATTCCCGAGGTCTGGGTGCGCTTTCTGGTCGCCATCGTCGGTCTGGTGCTGGCATTCGCGGCGGCGCTGTTTTCGACCGTTTCGCGTGAGTCGGGCAATGTCTGGGGGACGATTGTTCTGGCGTCGGCGGCCCTCCTGCTGGCTACGTTCGTGGGCCTCACCACCGTACCCTACCTGGCGCGGCGCGTGGTGGCGGCGCGGCTGCGCGAGGCGATGGACTACGACGTAACGCGCGCCGGGATGATCTACATCCTATTCACCGTCGTACTAGGAATCGCGGCTCTGCAGAGCGGCAACAACCTGCTCTACGTGGTCGTCGCCGCGCTGCTTTCTGCGATTCTCATCTCGGGCATCGCTTCCGCCGTCGTTCTCCGCCGGCTGGAGCTTAATATCCACGTCCCCCAGCATGTTTTCGCTGGCCGCCCCATGCTGGCACGCATCCTGTTGCGCAACGCCAGTTCGTGGATGCCGTCGTTTTCCATCCGCGTCGTTCCTGCCAAACGCAAAATGGCGCGCCACTGGCGCTGGGAGGCAGCTACATTTGCCTGGCCGCCCCATCGCGCACCGGAACGCCAGTGGCTGCGCTTGCCCGATCGCCGCTTGCGCCGTGTCAATGAGGAACCCGACCGGCCGCTCCTCCGCCAATCTGTCTATTTCCCATTTCTCCCTCCGCAGGAGGACTTGCGCGCCGACCTCGAAATCACTTTTCCGGCACGCGGGCGTTATCGCGAGAAAAACTTTGGACTGGCC
>PLHN01000099.1 GCA_003139975.1 Acidobacteriaceae bacterium | reverse complement strand
TTCCTCGTCAGAGCGCACATGGAGGGTGGATATCAGGGAGTTTTCATTGTCCTGATTGACCTTCCGGTGGCGTTTTTGGCGCAATCTCTCGGAGTCGGAGAGGGAGGAGGGGAATTCGCTATGATTGCGGGAGGCACGCTCTGGTGGTTTTGCATTGGACTTATCGCGACCAAATGTGTCAGGTGGGTGGCAGTCTCATGGGTTTCGCGTCGCCCCGCAGACTGGTAGTTGGCAATAATCGCGATAAAACCAACTACGGGCCTCCCGCGTCAATTAGTGCAGCCGCCGATTAGCGACAGTTAACCTTTGAAACCCTTCGTTCTAGAAATCTGAAATAATCGTCGCGGGCCCAAACTCATGCCAGAACTGACACCTCCGCCTCGTTGGGCTCCGTGGGAGCTAACAGTAGCTGTCATCAAGGGTGCTCTTTGTTTCGTTCCCGGCTTTCTGTTCTCTCTGCCTTTCACGGTAATGTGGGCTCGTCGTCAATGCCCGGGTGAACCTCAGTGCGTACTCATCGCCTTTATTCCGAGCTTTTACATAGGGGTCGCATTTGCGATTGTTTGCGTCATATGGCTCTTGGTGAAGGTCAAGTCACGGATGAGAGCCGTGAAGTATTCGGACAGTCTGGCCGCGCACCAACGCAGTCGGGACGCGGAGTCCGGTCACGTCTAAGATTCTCGATGATGCTTTCAAGCGCTAGCTGGTGAAAAATCTCAATTCCACTCATTTACTGTGAAAGCAGTTCTACATTCGCACGGTGTGCGGCGGGCGAGGCAGCCACCCAACAGCCGGCCAGTCGCCAGCGCTACGGCGAGTCTGGCGGCGCTAGATTCCGCCTTCGAAAATCTTCTTCGACAAATACCGTTCGGCCGAGTCGGGGATCATCGTCACCACGCGCTTCCCTGCTCCGAGGCGCTTGGCGATCTCGACCGCGGCATAAACATTGGCACCTGAGCTTGAGCCGCCCAGCACGCCTTCGCGCGCTGCCAGTTCTTTCACCATGCCGAACGCCTGGGGATCGGTCACCATCATCACTTCGTCGCACACCGAGCGGTCAAAGTTGCCGGGGATGAAGCTGTTGCCGATGCCCTCCACTTTATGTGGCGCTGCCTTTCCGCCGCCGAGAACCGAGCCCTGCGTCTCAACGGCCACCGCGTAAACCTTGGCGATTCGTTCTTTCAGGTAGCGCGCAATGCCGGTAAACGTGCCGGCCGTGCCGCAACCGATCGTGATTGCATCCACGCGGCCCTCCATCTGCTCGAAAATCTCGCGGGCGGTGGTTTCGTAGTGGAAATCGGTGTTGGCGGGATTATCGAACTGGGCGCATAGAAAAGCGGAAGGATCGGAAGCGGCGAGGTCTTTGGCGCGATTGATTGCGCCTGGCATGCCTTCGGAGTCCGGAGTGCGCGTCACCTCGGCGCCGAAGGCGCGCATGATGATGACTTTTTCCTCGGAAAATTTCTCGGGCACAAACAGCCGCACTTTGTAGCCGCGGTTCACTCCGATCAGTGCGAGGCCGATTCCGGTGTTCCCGGCCGTCGCTTCAATGATGGTGCCGCCGGGCTTGAGCTTGCCTTCCTTCTCGGCGCGCGCAATCAGGCCGATGGCGGCGCGGTCTTTGACGCTGCCGCCGGGGTTCAGATACTCGAGCTTGGCGAAGATGTCCGCCGACCCGGCCGGCGCCAGCTTCTTCAGTTGCAGCATTGGGGTTTCGCCGACGAGCGTGGTGATGTCGTCGCTAACGCGCAGACGGGAGTTGGTAGTCGCGGAAGGCACTCCCTAGAGTATGGAAAAAATGCGGCAGGCGTCAATTCAAGAGGTGGTTACGGCGGTGTCCTTTCTTCACCGCGTGGTGGACCAAAGCTATTGGCTGCCACTCGCGGGCTCCGGGCCGGCGTAGTAGCCGCTCTTGGTGCGGACGGTCAGCTTGCTGCTGTGGTCGGGCGACTTGGCTTCTACCTTTACTTCACGATAGCCGCCCTGGGTTTTCGGCGTGGTCGGCTTGTAGCCGATGGTGTATTGGCTGCGGATGTCGTGCGCGACGGCGCGGCTGATGGCGTCGACGTCATCGAGCGTCTTGGGCAGAAACGCGATGCCTCCCGTTCTTTCACACATGATTTGCAGCGCGCGCCGGGCGTGTTTCGCGTGTTCTTCGCCTTCCAATAGGCCGATGGCGTAAACGGTTGGCCCATTCTCCGCTTGCAGCCGCCGCACGGACTGCTCCAGAGTCTCACTGCTTTCGTTGTCATCGCCATCGGTGACTACGAAGATCACTTTCTTTTCGAGCTTGGCGTGCTCCTTCAGGTGCGTCGCGGAGGCAACCACGGCGTCGTAGAGCGCGGTGCCTCCGCGCGACTCAATCTTCTCCAATCCCTCTTTGAGCTTGTTGATGCTGGAAGTGAAATCCTGGTCGAGGTAGTACTCGTCGTTGAAATTGACGACACAGACTTCATCACTGGGATTCGACGCGCGCACCAGGTTGAGCGCGGCCGCATTTACCTTGGCCCGCTTCTCGCGCATCGAGCCTGAGTTGTCGATGACGATGCACATGGCGACGGGGATATCTTCGTGGCGGAACGAGGTGATCGTTTGCGGGTGTCCGTCTTCGAAAACGGTGAAGCTGCCTTTATCGAGATCGGTGACGATGTGCTGCTTGTTGTCGATGACGGTGGCGTGCAGGACGACTTCTTCCACTTGCTTCCGGAACACAAATACGCCGCTGTCGGAATCCGGGTTCTGCGCCGCCGGGCCGGTGGTTATATGGGCGTCGGGCGGAGTTCCACCTTGCGGCGCGTTTCCATTGGTCGGTGCTTGTGTGGACGGCGGCTGCGAATTCGCCGGCGCCTGGGCACTTGAGGCCGGTTCTGGCGTTTGAGTGGCCGGCGGTGCTGTTTGAGAATTCGCAAAAATTTGAGCGGTCAGCAGGAAGAAAAACAGAAGAGTAACATTATTCCGTCGGCGCATAATAACCCGTCTTCGCATAAACCCGCAGCGGTGGCAATCCTTTTGGCGGAATTAATTTGACTTTTATCTTACGCCATTTGCCATCGTGCACTGGGTTTTTAGGACGGTAGCCAAGAACATATTGGTTGCGCAGCTCAATCCCTATTTTTGTGGAAACATCGGCCAGGTCGTTCGGATTATCGATGGTAAAGGCGCGGCCACCGGTCAGTTCGGTCACATCGCTGAGTAAACCCGGCCCCAGGCGCTCTTCTTCGGTGGGAAAGTAATGATCGTAAATGCCGATGGCATAAATCAGAACATCGGCCTCTTTGACCATCGACCGGATTTCGCCTTCGGTGTAGCGGCTGTGGTTGTCGCCGCCATCGGAGATAATCAGTAGCGCCTTCTTCGGATATTTGGCCTGGCGCATCTTGCTGACGCCGAGATAAATGGCATCGAGCAGCGCGGTACGGCCTTTGGGGATTGTGTAGACAAGGCGGCCCTGAATGTCATCGACGGAAGTGGTGAAGTCGGCGAGTTCCTCGGGCTTGTCGGCGAAGGTGATCAGGAAGAACTCATCCTGCGGGTTCGCGGTCTTGAAGAATTCGATCACGGCTTCTCGGGCGCGATCGATCTTGCTGCTCATGCTGCCGCTCATATCGAAGATGACACCCAAGGAAACCGGGGCATCTTCACTCGAGAAGGTCCTGATCTCCTGTTGGTCCTTGCCTTCGAAGAGATTGAAATTGTCGCGGTCAAGGCCGGTAACCAGCCGGTTCATGGGATCGGTAATCGTGACCGGCACCAGCACCAGATTGACGTCCACTTTGTAAGGCTTGGTGTGAGTGCGCAGCGCCGGATCACCCGCAGGCTCGGCCGGCGGCGGAGGCTGAATCCTCGGCTGGATATGGACGTCTTCGGTTGAATTTTGAGCGGCTAGTGGGAGAGCAGAACAGGCGGACAGCACCAAAAGAATTGCAATGGGAAGCCACGCCGAGAACCGTTTGCCGCACAGCATAGGCCCTACCGAATCCGTGCGAATCCGCGCCTGGAAGGTCGAGCCGCCCCCACATGGCAAGCCCAACAACCTCTCTAAAGCGGATAGTAGCACAGTCCCGAAAAAGAGGTGAGCGCTTTTTCGCGCCCCACGCCGCTCAGATTCGAGCCGGACGCGGACTGTTGCCTGTGAGGTTGTGGAAGCCTTTCGCGCCCGGCGCACTCCTCCCTGCTACAATTTTGCGTTCGGCATTATGGCCGCCATTTCTCCATTCCGCGCCTGGCGCTACGCTGGGGAGCGAGTTCCGGTCCGGCAAGTCGTTACCCAGCCATACGACAAAATCACGCCGGCGATGCAGGAAGGTTATTACCAGGCAAGCCCTTACAACCTGGTTCGGATCATTCTCGGCAAGCGTCTGGAGTCGGATACCGCGTCCGAAAATGCCTATACGCGCGCTGCCGCATCCTTCCAAAACTGGCGCCAATCTGGCGTTTTGAAGCGGGATCCCGTTCCCAGCCTGTATCGCTATTCGCAGACTTTTGCGGTTCCCGGGAGCGATTCTCGCGCCGAGCGGCGGGGTTTTATCGGACTGGGCCGCATCGAGGAATACTCCGCCGGCGTCGTCTTCCGCCATGAGCAGACGCTTGCCAAGCCCAAGGCCGACCGCCTTGACCTGCTGCGCGCCACACGCGGCCATTTCGGGCAAATCTTCATGCTCTACAGCGGCGCGGGCAAAGTGGATGCGCTGCTGGAGTCGGCGGCGCACGGAGCCGCTCCCGACATCGAGGTCACGGACGAATACGAAGTCGTGCACCGCGTCTGGAAGATTTCCGCCCCTGCGGTCGTTAACGCCGCGCAGGAACAGATGCGCGATCAAAAGCTGATCATCGCCGACGGCCACCACCGCTATGAAACGGCTCTGGCCTACTGCAATGAGCGGCGGCAGGCTGCACCCGCCGGCGTGATCGCGCCCTACGACCACGTGATGATGACGTTCGTCGATATGGATCTGCCGGGTCTGGTGGTTCTGCCCACGCACCGCGCCGTTTTCGGCCTCTCACATGCCAAGATGACTGCGTTCCCCAACGAAGCCCGGCGATTCTTCAACGTGGAGGAGGTCGATCCGGCTATCGATGCGGCACGCGCCACCGGGATTCTGCGGCAGGCTGGCATCGCGGGAACTGTGCTGCTCACCGTGACGCGCGAGCGAGCATTTTTGCTGCACACACCCAAGGCAATCGGCACGCCGCTGTTTGGCAATCTCTCCTTGAGCCAGCAGGCGCTTGACGTCGTGCAGTTGCATAAGTGCCTGCTCGAAGGTTGTCTTGAAATTTCCGAGGAAGCGATTCGCAATCAGCAACACGTTTCTTATTTCCGCGAAACCGCCGAGGCGCTGGCGCAGGTTCGAGATGGCCGGGTTCAAATGGCGTTCCTGATGAATCCCGTGCGCATGAAGCAGGTGCGCGATATCGCGCTGGCGGGCGAAGTGCTGCCGCAGAAATCCACGGATTTCTACCCCAAGCTTCTGAGCGGTCTCACGATCTATGCGCTGGACTAGGTTTGAAAGGGCCCGGCTTTAGCCGCGCCGTCCGGACGCCCGGTTATAGCGGCTCTAAGCCGCCGAGGTTTCTTGCAGCCACGCGAACAGCCGACTTTGAAACGCGACTTTGCCGTGCCCGCCACCACCACGCACAAGACGTTGGCTCTGCTGCTGGCGATCCTGACTGTGTTACCGGCGGCCACTCCCGCCGAGGAAAAGCAGCTCTCCATCTACGCTCCCGTCGCCACTTACACGCTGCCAGTCGTGGAGCGCGCTGGACATGAATACATTGGCCTGCTCGAACTGCTGGAGCCGCTGGGCCGCGTCAGCAGCGAATCGTCGGGGAAGCGTGTGAGCATCCGCTTTGACGCGATTGACGCCGAGTTTGAGGCCGGCCGAACTGGCGCTCGTATTCATGGGCGCGATTTGAATCTGACCGCCCCGTTTCTCATCGAAAATTCGCGAGGCTTGGTTCCGCTGGCTTCGCTCGCCGCCTTGTTGCCGCGCTTCCTGGGAGCGCTCGTCACTTTTCACGAAAGCGCGCGCCGCTTGTTCATTGGAGACGTCGGCATCCGCCCTAGTTTCCAGCTGGAATCGGCTCCGCAGCCGCGTCTGGTGCTGAATTTCAGCAACACCGTCAATCCCACCATCTCCACCGAGCCGGGTAAGCTGCGCATGGTTTTCAAGCGCGACGCGGTTGTCTCCCCGGGAAGCCAGACCATTTCTTTCGAGAGCCAGGTCATTACCCAGGCCAGTTATTCTGAAGCCAATGGGCTGGCTGAGCTGGATGTAACGGCCACCACTCCGCTGATCGCCAGCTTCAGTAACAGTGGAAAGACGATTGCGTTATCCGCGGCGCCCACTGTGGCGAACGCGGCCAGCCCGCCGCCTGCCCAAAGTCCTGCGAATCCTGCGCAGCCGCCAGCCCCCACTCCGGCGCCAGCAATCCCGCGCGTTCTCGCCGTTGTCGATCCCGCGCACGGCGGCAGCGAACGCGGGGCAGCCCTGACCGATCAACTCGCCGAAAAGGACGTAACTCTCGGCTTCGGCCGCCTGCTGCGCCATGAACTTGAGTTGCGCGGGTTTGCCGTTCTGCTGTTGCGCGACAACGACAACACGTTGCCAGCCGATCAGCGCGCGGGGACCGCCAATGCCGCTCGGGCCGCGGTCTACATCAGCCTGCACGCGGCGTCGCAAGGCAGCGGCGCGCTCGTCTACACCGCTCTGCTCCCGGTCGAAGACCCCAGTAACAGAACCTTCCATGCCTGGAACTCGGCGCAGTCGTCGGCTTTACCGCTGAGCAAAACCGTAGCCGGAGCGATTGTCGCCGAGATGCAGAAGAGGCAATTCTCGGTGCGCGCGTCTTCCGCCTCTCTGCGCCCGCTCAATAACGTACTCATGCCTGCCGTGGCCGTGGAGCTGGCCCCCGGAAGCAATGGCACCGCCGACCTAACTTCCGCAAACTATCAGCAGCTAGCCGCGTCCGCGATCGCCGACGCGCTCGTTGCCGTGCGCGACCGCCTGGGGGTCCCTCAATGACGCACCGAATCACAAAGGACGCGGCGCTGATGACAGGATCGACTGATCTCTTGGGGGCAAAAAGATGATTCCGCGCCACCTTCTGATTGTGATCGCCGTCATGATCGTGCTGGTCATTGCCCTGGGCGTTTACTTTCGCCAAATGCGGCATCAGGCGAAGGAACTCGCAGAGCCTGCGGCAGCGGAGACGCTCCCCGTCACCCCTCCGCCCTCCGGCCCCACAGAAACCGTGTCGCTCTACGTCGCCAATGACGCCGGCGGACAGCTGCGCGCGCAGTCGGCGCAGATTCCCCTTCCCGGAGGCCGCCAGCAGCGCGCCGAAGAGTTGCTGCGCGCCCTGTTACGCATCTATCAGCTGCCCGGAGCGGCGCATCCTTTAGCGCCCGCCTCCGACATTCGCTCCATCTACATGGTCGAGTCCGGAGCAGCCGTCATCGATCTCAACGCGGCCTTCGCCGATCAGCACCTCTCGGGCATTCTTATTGAACAACTTACGGTGAATTCGCTGGTCGAAACCCTCGGCGTAAACGTGCCTGGCATTCAGCGCGTGAGAATTCTGGTCGATGGCAAAGACCGCGAAACCTTGGCTGGCCACGCCGACTTAACCGATTGGTTCGACGTGACGACGGTGGAGCAGGCGGGCGGGCAGTAAGTATCTCCGGAACTGAAAGTGTTCCACGTGGAACGTCATACAGTTTGTTTTGTATGTATATGGTTATATGCCTACCGACCGGAGTGATGGAAGAGGAAGCGAAAGGGCGGCAGGGATGACGGCTTCCGCGGGCGCGGTTTATGCATAGCGAGTTGTACGTACGACGGGATTTGGTCAGAGGCGAATGGGCGGCGAATAAAATATTGTTTGGAACACAGATATGTACGTACAAGCTGTGTAGGGGCATCAAACGAAAGGGGCTCGGGGATTTCTGGGAGGTCAAACGGGGCTTGACAAGGTGTGATATATGGGTCGCGCAGGGTGGACCTCGCTACACGGTGAAAATTACTTTGTGTGGGGCACGCTGCCAGAATTCATAGCGCCATCAGACTGCCACCCACCTTTCGCAAAGTACGCGAAGGATGGGGCACCCTCCGTTGGGCGATGCAGGTGAAACCCAAGAGCTTCTAAGGCTGGGCCACCCGCCAGCGGACAGGAATGTCCGCTCTACACGGGCGGGGGGACTGGTAGAATTTCGTTCGATGATCTTTCGCAGCGATAACCGCACTCCTGAGCAGATTCGTCCCGTCAATATCATTCCCGACTTCATCTCGAC
>PLHN01000535.1 GCA_003139975.1 Acidobacteriaceae bacterium | reverse complement strand
TGGTCGGGAATGATGTTGTTTTTCGTGCCCGCACGCACGTACCCGACGGTTACAACGGCCATCTCTCCCGGCTTTACCTCGCGCGAAACAATGGTTTGCAGCGCGAGAATCGTTCGCGCGGCGATCACGATCGGATCGATGGCCGACTGTGGCGAAGCGCCATGTCCGCCCTTGCCGTAAATCGTGATCCGCAAGGAATCGGCATTCGCATCGTAGACCCCCGGAGTGATCCCCACCTGCCCGGCCGGAAGATAGTTGCCGACATGCAGAGCGACGCCCACCGCCGGTTTGGGAAAGCGCGTGAACAGGCCATCGTCGATCATTCTCTTGGCCCCGCCGATCGTCTCTTCGGCGGGCTGGCCCACCAGCATCAGCGTTCCGTGCCAGCTTTCTTTGCTGTGCGCCATAATGGCCGCCGTCCCCACCATCGCTGCCATATGCAGATCGTGCCCGCAGGCATGCATCACCGGCACGTCGTGTCCGCCGTCGTCATTGGCGTGCACTTTGCTCGCATAAGGAAGACCAGTCTTTTCTTCCACGGGAAGCGCGTCAAGTTCCGTGCGCAGCATGACCGTGGGCCCGGCGCCGTTCTTGAGGATGGCAACAACGCCCGTGCCACCGACTCCTTCCGTGACCGTATAGCCCAGGTCTCGCAAACGAGCGGCAAGTTTGGCAGCAGTCTTGGTCTCGTGCGAAGACAGTTCCGGAGATTGATGAAGATCAATATAAAGCTCGTGCGCCGCAGGATAGACAGCGTCCACTTCGGAGGAAGCAGTAGCAGTCTGCGCGAAGCCGGAACCAGCCAGCGAAAGAAGAACAAGAAGAGGAAGCAACAGCCCTGCCGTTTTCATGATGACCGGATCATATCCACAGACGCAAGACACGGCAAGCCGCTGGTTTGGCAGTTGATTTTGGGTGGCGCAGCGCCGGGGTCCCCAGCGGGCCGGTTTTGGCTCGCTGGGGTGGAGCGGTTCACCGCTGCGATAAGCACTGGTTTTCAATGGCGGCTTTAGCCGCTGCGGGAATGTGTCCTGCAAACTGAATTGGGCCGCCGTCGGCCCGATGTCGAATGAGCCAGCCTCATGCCAAGCATTCCACGCCGCCCACAAACGTTCGCAGCACGTCGCCGCGCTCGTCAAGCACCAGGAAATCGGCGTCGGCCCCGGCCCGAAGAACTCCTTTGTCCGCGCACCGAACCACGCGCGCCGGGTTTAGCGTAGCCGCGCCGACCGCATCGAGCAAACTCCATCCGGCAAATTGCGAAAGATTGCGCACCGCACGGTCCATCGTCAAAACGCTACCCGCAAGCCTGCCGTCAAAAGCACATTTGCCGTCGCGAACATCGACCTCGATCGATCCAAGTCGATAGCGCCCGTCAGGCATCCCGGTAGCGGCAGTAGCGTCGGTGATAAGCACAGTAAGTTCCGGGCCTTTCAACTGGGCGACGAGTTTGACGATTACAGAATCGAGATGAATGCCATCGGCAATAATGTCAGCGCTGACGCGCGAGTCAGTAAGCACGGCCCCAAGAATGCCCGGGTCGCGGTGCCCCAGCGGCCGCATGGCATTAAAGATGTGAGTCGCATGGCGAGCCCCCGCGTCAATCGCCCGCTCCGTGACCGCAAAATCAGCGTCCGAATGTCCCAAACTCACGCACACTCCGCGCGCCGTCGCCGCCCCGATCAACTCGATTGCGCCCTCAAGCTCCGGCGCAAGAGTCATCATGCGAATATGCCCGCGCGCCGCCTGCCAGAAACGTTCAAATGTTTCAACTCTAGGCGGCAGCAAATCCCCCGCAGGATGGACGCCGCGTCGCGCATGACTGATAAACGGTCCCTCAAGATGAACGCCAACCGGAGCAGCGCGGCCCGCGCGATCCGGTTCCTTCTGTTCGCACGCTTCGATCGCATCCGCAAGCCGCTCCAGCGCCCGCAACGTGCGGTCGATCGGCGCCGTCACGGTAGTAGGAAAATAACTCGTCACTCCATGCCGCGCCAGCATGCGCTCGATAGCAGGCAGTGCTTCCGCGCTCTCGTCCATCACGTCATATCCGGCGTTCCCGTGGATGTGAAGATCGACGTAGCCCGGAACGATCACGCCCCCGCCAAAATCGCGAAGCGCCGCGCCCGCCGGCAGTTGCCGATCGCCGCGAGCCGCGATTTCCTGGATGCGCCCGCCGTCGACAATCATCAGCGCAGGCGCAACCACGCCATTCGGAGTCAGCAGCCTTCGGGCCGTAAATGCCAGCATAATAAGCGCTTTGATTTCAGCAGAATATGAGTGCGAGCAAGATTGTAACGCCTCCCGCGTGATTACTGAACTTAGGTAATCTTCCTCTTCACCCCCTTTTAACAATGCCCCATGTAAAATAGAAGCTAATTGATGGGGTATCGGAAGATGAGGGGTTTCAGCAGTGGAGAGTAAAAATCTAACCCGCGAGCGCCAGAAGCTCATGGTCAACCTGTTGGAGAGGAAGATCCGTCTCTGCGCGCGCCAGTTCTAC
Organism: Acidobacteriaceae bacterium; assembly: GCA_003139975.1. Lineage (GTDB taxonomy): Bacteria > Acidobacteriota > Terriglobia > Terriglobales > Acidobacteriaceae > Acidiflorens. The sequence continues at coordinate 12,046 of PLHN01000535.1, read as the reverse complement.
GAAGAGCGCGGCCAGGAAGACGGGCGTGCGCTCGACGACTGGGTCAAAGCCGAATCCGAAGTGCTGAAATCGAGCATCCTTCGTCCGCTGTGGGCGGTCCGCGACGAAGTGCAATCGCCCGAAGCGTAATCGCGCTCATCACGAAACTCCAATCACAAAAGCCCAAGCAGCAGCCTGGCCGATGACAGGCTGAGCACTGGTCCCGCGATGGTGAACAGCGCGCGGCCGGTCGTTCCCGGCGCACCGCCATAGAAGGCGTCCAAAGCAAAAGCCACTGCGCAGGCCGCTCCAGTGGCCGCAAGCCACGCACGCGGAAACCGCTTCAGATGCGGAATCGCAGTCGGCAGCAGCCACAAAAATATGTACCAGAGCTGGTGATCCGCGAGCGATCGCGCGAAGTGTGCAAGATAGCCGCTTGCCCCGGGATCGTGCGCGCCTTGAAGACCGAGAGCAAATTCGAGCGGACTCGTAAACGTCCCCTCAACGACGCGATGCAGTCCGGCAAAAGCGATCAGGCTCGCAGCCCAACTGATCGCCAGCCAGGCTCCGATTCTGGCCGGAGTCGGCGATAGCGGCCGCGTGGAAACTCGATCGCGCCGCATCGCCAGCCACCAGACCGCGCCAAACGCCATGCTAAACGGGATGAATGACTCCTTCGTCAGCGTTCCCAGAACCGCAAGCACGGGCAACGGCCACAACCTGCATGCCGCCAGGCTCCAGAGCAGGGCAAGCAAAAAGAAGCCTTCGCCCGCGTCCACTAACCCAACTAAGCGAAGATTGGGAACGGCAAAGTTTACGAGATAGACGAAAGCTCCGAGCAGCCCGACGGCGGAATTGCCCATGCTGCGAGTTCCGAGCTGCACAATCAAAACGGCGGTTGCCGAAACAAAAATGGAGTCGGTAACCAGCAGCGAAAACATCACCGGATCCCAGGTTCCGGTTCGGCCCTCGACGATCCGATAGATCTGCCGCGCCACCCACGGAACCAGTACGCGAAAGCGAACATGGCCAGCGTCTGCGCTGGCAGTTCCGTTCACCATTTGCGCGTAGACTTTCACGTCGGAAAGCCCAGGCGTTTGGCGCGGGTCATACCGGTTCAGTACCGGATAGCCGAGACCGCAAGCAATCAGGAAAAACAGCAGGAACAGCGATCCCAATTTAGCGGCGGTGATTTTCGCGGGCTTGTGCTCGGGATTCGCCATGATCACGGTATATTGGACTGTTGTTCGTGCCCTTCGCCGCGGTTTCTAGTATTCACCAGCGGACTTTCTCTTCCGGGTCGTCCACCAATACTACGTCGTATTTTTCGATCATCGGCATCTGAACGTTCTCAAGTTCGCGCTTCCACAGTTCTCCTTCGTAGAACTTGGCCTTCATCGGCTCGCGCGGNNAGAACGGCCCGAGAATTTTCATGCCAATTTCGTCGTGAGCCGGAACCGAGCGCGTGCGGAAGATTTCGAGGAACTCCGCACGCTTTCCGGGTTTGAGTTTGTAAGTGCGCATTTCGATGATCATGTGGTCATCCCCTCCGGCCCGCGAGAACCCGGTAAGCGGAAAGGTGGGCCCACCCCAGTCATTGCGGCTTGGCTTGCTCTGCATGGGCTCGCACCAAGCGCTGGTCTTCCTGTTTCGCCTGGACCAGGACGGGGATTCCGGCGTCTGCATCTTTCCAAAGCGAAAAGAACTGCTCGTAGGCGTCGTGGGCGCTGGCAAAATCTCCAGCCCGTGCGTACGCGCGCGCACGCCCCAAATGAGCCAGGCTGGCAAGCAGGAAATTCAGCACCATGCCAGGATGGTCGATTATTTTCTGGAATTCAGCGCCCGCGACCTTCCCATCTCCTGCTGCCAGATAGGCCTGGCCACGAACATACACCGGGTAAAGACTCGGCACCGACAACGTCTGGGGAAACGCTAATTCGAGCGGTGCCGCAGCATCCAGGATGTTTACTGCCTTGGAGGGGTTTCCTCGTTGCAACTCCAACTCCGCGCGGATTGTCGGCAGCCAGTATCTCTGGATCATCGTATCGGAAGGGTAGAGCTTGTCCAGTTGCTCAGTGACAACCTGCGCGCGGCTGAGGTCTCCGGTCCGCGCCATGACCAGTGCAGACAGGGTCACCACGTCCCGATTGTGAGCTAACTTTAGGGCGCGGGATAACGAGTCGCGGGCTTGCTTTGAATCTCCTGCCTCGGCCTCGCGAACCGCCGCTTCGGCGAGACAGTTCGCCGCCGATTCCTTGGCTCCCTCGTGCACCATCAACCCAGCAGCCAGGCTGGAGATCTCATGGGCCCTGTTGAGACGCCCGAAATAGGCTTCGGTGTTTGCCTGCGCGGAAAGCAGCAGCGGCTCGGCTCCAGGCACATCCGAGGTTTGCATCAGGAAGCGTTGCATTTCGGCGTTATCGTGGAGAAGGAACGCCCGCCAGAAGTTGAGCTGGAGTAACTGATCGGTGTGTAATTCGCGCTTGTCAGCCTCGGCCAAAACGGTTCCTGCCTCGTCGATCCGATTAAGCGCAAGCAAAATTCTTGCGAGATCGACATAGGCCGGGGATCGGGTGGGGGCCAGGCGCACGACTTCCCTCAACTGCTCAGCCGCGCGGTCAAAGCGTCCCATGTTCGTGTAGATGCTGCCCAGGTTGGCGAGCGACCCGGGCACGTTCTGATTGTTCTGGATCCGCAGTTCATAGATCTGGGCGGCTTTGTACAAATCGCCGGTCACATAAAGGTNNGTGGTAGACCGTCGCCAGGGCGCCATAGGCGGTCGCGAAGTTCGGGTCCAGTTCGATTGCCTTGAGGAAAAGTGGAACCGAGGCCGAGTTACCTTTGGAATCCCATGTGGAGAGCGCCTGGTTGTAGGTTTTGAGAGCATCCAGCGAGGGTGTGGTAGCCAGTTCCAAGGGAACTTGATTTTTCTGGATGGAGGACAGCGACTCTCCCAGACGAGCGCGCAATTGTGTGGCTGCCTTTCCCAGGGCAGCAATGACATCCTCTTTGCGTTTTGCCTGCACCTGTTCATTGACGACGGCGTCTCCGTTGTCGCAGCGAATCGCAGCCAAACCAATGAGGTAGTTATTTCCCAAATTTTGAATCGAGCCTTGCACCTCGACCTTACTGCTGGCCCGCTGGCACACTTCGACCGCAACGTGGCCGGTCATGCGGTCATCCGGAGCGCGTCCCATCTGTTGGAGGATGTCCTCGATGGCTCGGCGGGGTACCACGTTGAGAAACGGCGACTGGTGCAAGCCGGCATCCAACCCTTGCTTTAGCGAATCGTCGAAAACGGCTTCCCCCGTGGTATTCACAAAGTCGGCAACGACAATCGTGTCTTTCGCTGTGATTACGGGATGAGAACGGCGTAGATAGTAGAAACGCGACCCAACCACCCCAGCCAGCAAGAGCACAACAGCGAAGGCCCAGGAGTATCTCCGCGTTGGAGACCTGCGCCGCTGATCCGATGCAGGTGCCACGGTGACCCGCGAAGTATCGGCGGTATGGAATGGGGCTGCGTCCCTGGGCTCCGCCGGAACTACGGGAATTTGCGCCTCTTCGGGCAAACTCACCGGGGCCAGAAGGCGATATCCGCGGCGCGGAACCGTCTCAATGAAGCGAGGCTCGTTGGCGTCATCGCGTAACGCTTCCCGCAACTTGCGAACGGCTACGTTAAGGCTGTTATCAAACTCAACGAAGGTGTCTTCAGGCCAGAGCCGGGTTCGCAACTCATCGCGCCCGACGATCTCGCCCGCCCGCTCCAACAGGAGAATCAAGAGTCGAAAAGGCTGCTCCTGCAGTTTGACCCGCACGCCTTGGCGCAACAACTCACCCCGAACCGGATCAACTTCGAACAGGCCGAACCGGTAACGTCGAACGTTTCCGGGCAGATCCATGTGCTTCCTCAATGGCGGGCGACTTTGATCGAAGAGTATAGCACCCATCCGTACTGTTAAGGGAACGTCGCAAACTAAACACTCCGCGAGAGTTATCGGGTAATGCAGGCTTCACAGGCAGTTTCGTTGACGGTTGCCAAAGTTCTTGTCACATTGCGCCTGACGATCCGAACGACGCCGCACAAGAAAGGAGAGCCGAACATGAAAACACGCTTTCTTATGCTGGTCCGGGTGGTTCTCCTAGTCGGGCTAACGGTGGGGCCAAGCCCGGCCAAGGCGGCAAGGTTCCGGGCAGAGATTCCCTTCGAGTTCGTGGTTGGTCATTCCACGTTGCCTCCGGGGCAGTACATATTCCAGCGTCTTCTTGGGAAAGCCAAGGCGCAGGACACGATCGGCATCCTGGTTGTAAGGAGCGTCGATTCCCGCATCTACAGGGCAATCGTCACTGCGATGGGACCACAAAGGATGGATGCCGGGAGCAGCGATTCCAGGCTTGTGTTCATTCGTCACCAGAGCCGCCACTACTTGGACCGGGTCTGGCTCGCGGGCGACGAGGTCGCTCATGTGCTGCCGAATGTGCCACGCGAAGCCATCGTAGCAAAGGAGGCGAATGTGGGAGACGTGATTTCCATGGCGCAGCTTCGATAGTGTGCCGTTCTGAACCTTCCCATCCATGCAACACAACCGTCACGTACTGTGACTCAAAAAGGAGAAATGTCATGAAGAAATCAGCACAGGTAATCGCGTTTTTCGCTCTCACCCTTGCCTCCCTCGCAAACGCCCAGCGTGCGCGTCAGCAGGATCCGGCAACGCAACAGGCAGCCCTCGAGGGGCAACAGCAATTTGTCGGCAACCTCAGTCCGGACGCAACGACGACTTGCACCTACACGTTCACCTCCGGCAGCGGGAACACATTTCTGAAGTACTGCGTAACCAAGAACGGAAACATCGTGCAGTTTGAAAGTCCATCGGGCCAGGAATACATCGCGGTCGGAACCATCGGCGAAGGCTACGCGTTCTGCGATTTCGATTCCGCCACCCAGTACTACGACTATGCCGGCTATGGCGATAGCGGCAATTGGCAGACGCCGGTCACTCAAAAATCGACCGCCTCGAGCGTAAAGATCTCGCGGCAAACTACGGATGGCATGTACACGCTTGTTCAAACCATATCCCAGAACCCCGGCAGTGCACTTGCGCAGGTCACCATGGAGATCAAGAACGATACGTCAAGCTCGCACCACATTGGTTTGTTGCGTTACGCCGACGTGGATGCGAGCGGCGATGCCAACAACAGCTTTGACTACACTTACCGCTCTGCGTTTGGCTACAACGAGATGGGATACGGACTGCAACTGCTCTATGTTTCCGGTCAGGTGTCGGGCGGACCCTCTTTGAATGGCGGATTCGCCCAAATTATTGCGGGCGGCCCCAATCCGTGCCAGATTTTCACTCACGTCGCCGGGCCGCTGCAGAATACTGACGGCTCGATCTTCATGCAGTACGACATGGAGCTTGCGGCCAAAAAGTCAGTGACTGTGGTTGTCGACTACAAGGCGTTCTAAACCCCACGCCCGGATCGGCCACCTACCCGGCCGATCCGGGATATCCCTCAGCCGGGGATGTGGACAATTCCTTTGACCGCCGTCTTACATCTACAACGATCGTTTCAGCGAGGCGGTCTTGGGCACACATTCGATTGCGATCCCAGAAGAACTGCAAGAAACCGAGACCTCCTTCCAGCACTGCGGCTCCATAACCAAGCGCGCGCTCAATCGATTGCCATCGGCCCATGCGTTCATTGGTCAGGGACACGGCCCTGGTCCGCGCGATCCATTTACCCGGGGTTTGGCCGTTTCCCCAATAATTTCCCAGTCCGAGGTAGATCACGGCGATCACGATGTTCCCGGCCTCATGGAAGTCGAACTTCATGTTGATGACCTGTTCGTGCAAAACGAAATGCCGCCATCCCCACTCGACCGGCGCCCACAGTAAAACCGCGAAAAGAAGATCAATCCAATACCCCAGCGCCCTCTGCCCAAAATTTGCCAGGGGCAATCCTTCGAGCGCATGCATTCGCGGATTTTCGTGGGCGTGAAAAGTGCGTCTCGTCAGTTTCGATTGTTGGCTCATCGACGGAAACTATAATGCACGGCAATGCTTGCCTCCAACGGCGATGGCCACAAGCAAGTGGCCTGCACAGTGGAAGCTGCCCGCCGGGACAGGGCCATCCTTGACACCCCACCCTGCGCTCCCTAGAATCGCATTAGACTGCGGTGGAATCCTAATCTAAGCCACTGCATCTAAAGAATTTAGGGCGGCGACTCCGCTCCCAGACTCGGGTAGATATGCCACCAGGACCAGCGGGCGGACGGGAGGGGGAAATCTTACTCCTGAAACAACGAGGCGAGCGCTGGCGCGGCGGACACTGCGGGGAAGTTTCAATGGGTCGGTATTTCCACATCGGTGTAGGTGCCGGGCGTGGCTGCTTCCACGGCGGCGGCGATGGCTTCAAGTTTCTGGCGAACAAGTCGCCAGCGCCCCTGACTTAAAACCACCAGCGCGAGTTTGCGGCCGGTCAAATTCTGCTGGTATTGAATGCCCTTGTCGCTTGTCACCAACACATCGAACGCCGCATCCTCGGCGGCACTGAGTAAGTCGCCGTTCTTGAACAAGTGCCAGCCCCGCTCTCGCGCCTCTACAACCGTATGAGCGCTAAGCGTCCGGGCCAGGCCTCGCGGGACGTTGTTATCGAAAAGGATCAGCACTTAGGGAACCTCTGAACAAGCACCCCTTTTCACCCAACCGCACTATAGAGACGCGGCATTCTCGCGGGCGAGGGCCCCTTCGGCTCCGCTCAGGCAGCTCCGCGCCGCACTTGACGAGAATCTCCCTGGTATTCAGCGGCCCACCGTATCGAGGCTGCGAGCGGCGAAGTCGATCACGGCTTTTACCTGTTCCCGAGTGACGTCGTATTGTTCTGTGATCTCGTCGATGCTCATGCCGTCTTCCAGGTTTTCGAAGACGAGTTTGACGGGCATGCGGCTATTCCGGAAGACCCATGCGCCGCTGAGTTTGCCGGGAATGCTTTCAACGCCAGGGCATTGTGACCAGTCGAGACCTGGCATGGGTCGCCCTCCTACTTCCAGATTATTAGCATAGTTCGCGGGTAGGCGCTACATAGTTGCCGCGCTTCATCCCTTCCTTGACACCCTCCTCTGTCCTCCCTAGAATCGCAGTAGGAGCGTTGGATCCGCGATCTAAGCCTCTGCATCTAAAGTATTTAGGAGGGCGCTTCTGACTCCCGCTCAACGCTCGGAGCGCGATGAGGGGGCACCTTTATTAGTTCAGTCAACTTCCCCACGCTAACGTCGCAAAGGGCGCGACGTTTAGGATGGGCACCCTCGAGATTTGCTTGCACTCTCGGGGATATTGCACCTCGGGAACATATGCCACCAGGACCAGCGGGCGGACGGGAACGCGAAATCCTGACCGCGATTGTCGAGACCTTTATTGCCAGCGGAGAACCCGTGGGCTCGCGCACCATTGCGCGCTCCAGCCGCGAAGGGCTGAGTGCCGCGACCATTCGCAACGTGATGGCCGACCTGACCGACGCGGGGTTTCTGGAGCAGCCGCACACTTCGGCCGGGCGCGTGCCCACTCCGGAGGCTTACCGCTATTACGTTGAGCAGCTGAGCGGCGAGGCGCACCTGTCGCGCGAGAACGAGAGCATTATTCAGGACACGCTGACCGGGGTGGCGGATGTGCAGGAGTTTATGGAGCGGACCTCGCATGTGCTGTCGCTGATCTCGCACAGCGTTGGGGTGACGATTGCGACCAGCGGGCCGCGCAACGCGCTGGAGCACGTTTACTTTTCGCGGCTTGGCGATCAGAAGGTTTTGGCGGTGGTGGTGACGCGGTCGGGAGTGGTGCGGGATCGCGTGCTGCGGCTGGATATTCCGCAGGCCGATCTTGACCTGGCGGCGCGCTACCTGAACGAAAATTTTCGCGGCTGGACGATGGAAGACATGCGCGCGGAGCTGGCGCGGCGCCTTGAAAGTGAGCGCAGCGAGTACGACCGGCTGATGAAATCGCTGGAGCAGTTGTACAAGCAGGGAGCGCTGGCGGGGAGCGAAGGAACGGAATCGGTGTTCGTGGAAGGCGCGGCGAATCTGCTGACCGGCGAGGAAGACCGGCTCCGGCTGCAGGATCTGTTGCGCACGCTTGAGGAAAAAGAAAAAGTGGTGAAGCTGCTGAGCGCGTATCTCGACACTCGGCAGGAAGCGGTGCGGGTGGTGATTGGGCTGGATGAGGCGCTGCCTGCGTCATCGTTGCAGAATTTTGTTTTGATTGGGGCGCCGGCGCGGGTGGGCGGCGAAGTAGTAGGTTCTCTGGCCGTGATTGGGCCGACGCGGCTGGACTATCAACACACTATGTCGGCTGTGTCTTACATTACGCGGCTGTTTGACAAACTTTTGAATGAATCGGAGTAAGTGGCAGTATGGCGAAACGAAACGGAAAGAGCGAGGCAGCTAACCTCGATTTGGAACACGAGCTTCCGGCGGCGGCGGAGAGCGGTGCGGAGACTGGCGCTTCGGCTGGGCGTGGTTCGGCTGGGCGTTCTTCGGCTGACTCGGCGGCGGGGGCGGGCGCGGTTTCGGAGGTCGAACAGCTTAAGGCCGAGCGCGATGCGCTGCTCGACCGGGTGGCACGGTTGCAGGCTGAGTTTGATAACGCGCGCAAGCGGGCGGTGCGTGAGCAACAGGAGTTTCGCGAGTTTGCGGCGGCGGAAGTCATCAAGGTGCTGTTGCCTGCGCTGGACAGTTTTGAGCGGGCGCTGAAGGCTTCGCAGAACGCTGCCGAGGCTGGCGAATTCCGCAATGGGATTGAACTCATCTATCGGCAGTTTCAGGACGCGCTGCAGAAGGCGGGCGTGCAGGCGATTGCCAGCGTGGGGCAGCCGTTTGATCCGCGGGTTCATGAGGCGATCGAAATGGTGGATACCACCGACGTTCCGGATCATCACGTGCTGGATGAATTGCAGCGCGGGTACAAGTTCAAGGATCGGCTGCTGCGTCCGGCGATGGTGCGGGTGGCGCGCAACAGCAGCGGGTAAAGCGGGGGGTCGTGGGTAGGGTTCCGTGGAGCATGAAATCCCTCGCTGCGCCCGGAAGGACAAGCCTGAGGGAACTAACGAACTGAAGAAATTAGGGAAAGATCAGGGGGAGTTTCTGGCCGCTAATACAAGGCGCGATTATTACGAGGTGCTAGGCGTTACCCGCACGGCGACCGAGGTGGAGATCAAGAGTGCGTATCGCAAGCTGGCGATGACGTACCATCCCGACCGCAATCCCAATAATCCGGATGCGGAAGACAAGTTCAAAGAGATAACGGAAGCCTACGCAATTCTTGCGGATGGCGAGAAGCGATCGTTGTATGACCGCTTTGGGCACGCGGGCGTTGGCGGCAGCTCGGCGCCGGCGGGATTTGATCCGGCGATCTTCCAGGACTTTGGCGACATCTTCGGCGAGTTCTTTGGCTTTGGCGACATGTTTGGCGGAGGCGGGCGCCGGCGCAGCCGCGCGCAACGCGGCGCCGATCTGCGCGAAGATTTGCATCTGGAATTTGAGGAAGCAGTTTTCGGCGTGGAAAAACAGGTGAAAGTGCGGCGCCACGAAACCTGCGACGGCTGCCGCGGATCGGGAACGGCGGCGGGCAAGGCTCCGGTGACCTGCCGGTCATGCGATGGCAGAGGTCAGGTGCGTTATCAGCAGGGATTTTTCAGCATCGCGCGCACCTGCCCCACTTGCCAGGGCGCGGGCTCGGTGATTACCGATCCGTGCCCGAAGTGCAAGGGCGAAGGCCGGCAGTTGCGCGAGCGCGTGGTAGAAACGAAGGTTCCGGCGGGAGTGGAAGATGGCACACGCATTCGCTTCGGCGGGCTGGGCGAAGCGGGCGCTTTTGGAGGCCCGGCGGGCGACTTGTATGTCGTGCTGCATGTGAAGGAGCATTCCTTCTTTGAGCGCGAAGGCAACGACCTGCACTGCGTGGTTCCTATTTCGTTTTCGCAGGCCGCCTTGGGCACCGAGATTGTGGTTCCTACGCTTGAGGGCGAGCACAAGTTGAAAGTGCCGGAAGGCACGCAATCGGGATCGGCATTCCGCATCCGGAGCAAAGGCGTGCCCGTGCTCAACGGGCATGGCAAGGGCGATCTGTTTATCGAGGTGCGAATCCAGACGCCCGGGAAGCTCAACAAGCGACAGCGCGAGCTGCTGGCCGAGTTGGGAGAACTGACGCCGGTCGAGAACAAACCGCAGCGGCGGTCGCTGATGGGAAGAGTGAAGGACATGTTTGCTTGAAGCCGTCAGCCATCAGCCATCAGGAAAATCTCTTGACCCGAGTACGATTGCCGGTAGCCTTTCACCTGAGACCTGAGAGCTGACGACTGAGAGCTGACAGCTGCCTTATGACGCGCCGCCGCTGGATTGCCGATGAAGTCCACGGAGATACTGCAACCCTCACTGGCGAGCACGCTTTTCATTTGAGCCGCGTGCTGCGCGCTCAGGTGGGGCAGGAATTCGACATCGCAACCGGCCATGCGGTGCGGCACGGACGAATCACGTCCATTTCCGAGGATCGCGTTGAGTTTGCCCTCGGCGAGGAACTGGCGGGCAAGTCTTCTGCCCAGCTGACGCTCGTCCTCTCTATCTTCAAGTTTGACCGCATGGAGTGGGCGATCGAAAAATGCACTGAGCTGGGAGTGGCAAGAATCATTCCGCTTATCGCGCGGCGCACCGACTCTCATCTGGCGGCGGCAGCCAGCAAGCGGCACGAGCGCTGGCAGCGCATGGTACGGCAGGCAGCCGAGCAATCGCGGCGGGCGGCTCCGCCGGAAATTACACTTCCGATCAAACTTAAAGAGCTGGGCGGCGGCAATTCGCCGGCCGCGACCCGCGCGGCCGATACAAGTGCCAGGAAGATCGTGCTCGCCGAATCCGACACGACGAGCCGATTGCGCGAGTTACTCGACTCCGGATCTGGGGACGGCCCTTCGGAGGTAATTCTCGCCATCGGGCCCGAGGGTGGTTGGGCCGAGGACGAACTGAAGTGGTTTCAGAAGTCCGGGTGGACAGCGGCTTCCCTTGGCGGCACAATTCTTCGAGCCGAGACAGCCGCGATTGTGGCCACGGCCCTCGCGCTTGACGCGCTGCAATAGACATTGCGCTAGATGTTGCCCTGGTCTCCGGCTTTCACAGCCCTTCCACACCATCCTTTGATATGCTCGGGCACGTGAGCTCTTCCGTCCTGCCTGCCGCGAAAGTTTCTCCCGATGAACATCAGCGGGAGGCGATCGAACACGTTCATGGTCCAGTGATGGTTCGCGCGGGCGCGGGAACCGGCAAGACCACGGTTCTGGTGCAGCGCATCGCCCGTCTCATTCGCGAAGGGCACGCGCGCCCCGATCAGATCCTCGCCCTCACTTATACGGACAATGCCGCGGACGAAATGAAGAGCCGCGTTCGCCAGGAACTGAAAGGCACGAACATCGAAGGCCTGCAGACCTGCACATTCCATGCCTGGTGTTACGACCTGCTCAAGCGGCGGGGAGCATCGTTTCAAGTGCTCGACGACAAAGAGCTGTGGGTATTTCTGCGCCGCCGCATCCGCGAGCTGCGTTTGCAGCATTTCGTCCGGGCGGCCAATGTCAGCCAGTTCCTCAGCGACCTGCTCGACTTCATGCGGCGCTGCCAGGATGAGCTCGTCGGACCGGAGCAATATGCCGAATATGTCACTCGCCTGGAGCGCGGCGAGATTCAACTTCCGCGCGTCGCCAAATCGAAGAAGCAAGCGGAACTGAAGGACGATGAAATTCTCGATCGCTGCCGCGAGCTTGCGCGTGTATTTGCGAAGGTCGAAGAGATGCTGCGGGCGAAAAACCTGGGCACATTCGGCCACATGATTACCGGCGCGCACGATCTGCTCAAGAACAATCCCGCGTTGCTTGAAGAAGAGCGCGGCCGCATCGGATTTCTGCTGGTCGACGAATTTCAGGATGCGAACTTCGCGCAGGTGGAAATCCTTGGGCTGCTGGCGGGCTCGGAAACAGAGACACGCGCCGCAAGAGCCAACGTTTTTGTGGTCGGCGATCCGGACCAGGCGATCTA
>PLHN01000305.1 GCA_003139975.1 Acidobacteriaceae bacterium | reverse complement strand
ATCGAGCAGATCGTCAGTTATCTGTTGCAGATGCGCAGCATGACGCTGGCGACAGCGGAATCGTGCACCGGGGGCCTGCTTGCTCAGCGCATTACGTCGCTCAGCGGAAGCTCGCGCTATTTTCTGGGCGGCGCGGTGGTTTATTCGAATGAGTTGAAGACGCAATTTGCGGGCGTGCCAAAGGCGTTAATCGACAAGCACGGCGCGGTGAGCCGCGAAGTGGCACAGGCACTGGCGGAAGGTATCCGCAAACGCTGCCTATCGAGCTATGGAGTGGGCATTACCGGCGTGGCCGGGCCAACCGGGGGCACCGAGCAGAAACCGGTCGGATTGCTCTACGTCGCGCTCGCGGGCGAGGAAGGGACGCAAGTGGTGGAACGCAACTTCCCAGGCGACCGCGCGCGCATTCGCCAGTTCGCCACGGAGCAGGCGCTGGAGATGATTCGAAGGGCGCTGCTGTAGGGCGAGACTTGCCGTGAGCAGATAGCGGCGCGGGCGAGGACGCCCGCGCGACAGCCGGCGGGACGCCGGCGCTACACTCGGACGGCTGAGCACGGACAGGGGAGAGGAATGGGTTTTTCTAGCCATGCGAATTTTTATCGGCATCGATCTCGACGACGCGATCCGGGGCAAGATTGCGCGTTTTCTGGAAGGTGTCGGCTGCTTTGCGCCGGAGGCGCGCTGGGTGCGTCCGGAATCGTTGCACATCACGCTGAAGTTTATCGGCGAACAGAAAGAAGAAAAGGTGGAAGCAATCGCCGAGCGGCTTCGGCAAATTCATAGCGGGCCGATTGAAATCGGGATGGCCGGGTACGGATTCTTCCCTACTCCAAAGGCGCCGCGCGTATTCTGGATTGGCATTCAGGCTGGACCGACGCTCGCAGCGCTCGCCAAACAGATCGATGAGGCGTGCGGCGAGCTGGGCGTTGCGCGCGAAGATCGGGAATTCAGTCCACACCTGACATTGGCGCGCGCCGGCGCGCGCGGCAAGAGGAGCTCAGGCGATCCCAAGTGGCGCAAGGACGACCGGTCCAACTCTGTTTTCGACGTACTGCAGAAGCGCCTGGCAAGTATGGGCGGACATGATTCCGGTGAGCTTAATTTCGGCAATATGACCGCCCACAAGTTTATTCTCTACCAGGGCCAGCTTTCACCGGCAGGCTCGAAATACACAAAGCTGGAGCGCTTCGCGATGCCACCCGGCGGAGCGCCAGTGCATCCATGAGCGCAACCTCGGTTCTGGTCACCGCCGCCCTAAGCTACCTGTTAGGGTCGATTCCATTCGGCTATCTGCTGGTGCGGATGGTCACCGGCGAGGACGTGCGCGCCATTGGCAGCGGCAACATTGGCGCAACCAACGTGGCGCGCAAGTCGCGAGTGCTTGGGGTCGCCACGCTCGTTCTGGACACAGCCAAGGGCTTTGCAGCTACGTTCTTTGCGTGGCTGGTCTTCATCGGGCCGCACCGCCATCTCTACATGGCCGTAGCCGCGCTCTTCGCTGTGCTGGGACATCTGTTTCCCGTCTGGCTGAAGTTTCGCGGAGGCAAGGGCGTGGCCACCAGCCTGGGAGCGTTCGCCCTGCTCACGCCCAAGACAATCCTGTGCCTGGTGGGATTGTTTCTCTTGCTGGCAGTGGCCTTCCGGTACGTTTCGCTCGGGTCCATCGCGGTGGCGGCGGCTTTTCCGTTGCTCGCGTGGGCGCTTCACGAATACCACGAGCCGTTGGAGGTGGCAATCATCGCGATGGTTTCGGTGCTTGTGATCTGGAAGCATCGGCAAAACATCGGCCGTCTGGCCGCCGGAACTGAGTCGAAGTTTGGTGAAAAGTCAGGAGACCAATCCTCATGAGCCGGATGGCGATCATCGGCGCAGGCGCGTGGGGCACCAGCCTGGCCATCGCGCTCGCACGCAAGCAGACCCACACTATTTGCCTTTGGGCAAATGAAGCGGAGGTGGTGAAGAGCATTGCCAGCAGCCGCGTCAACGAGCGCTTCCTGCCGGGCTTCGAGCTTCCTGGCTCGATTGAAGTGAGCAACGACCTTGGCGCTGCGCTCGACGGTGCCGGGATGGTGGTCAGCGTCGTGCCTTCGCAGCATTGCCGAGCGGTCTTCGAACGCATGGCACCAGCGCTGCAGCCGGAGACGCTCGTGGTCAGCTGCACCAAGGGGCTCGAGAACACAACGCTGCTGCGGATGACCGAGGTGATTATCAGTGCGTTGCGGGGGCGCGGGTTCACGCCGCGCATCGGAGCGCTGAGCGGCCCGTCGTTTGCCAGGGAAGTTGCACGCGGCGATCCGACGGCCGTCACGGTAGCCTCTTGCGACAGTGAGCTCGCGCGAGCGGTGCAGCACGCGTTTAACAGCTCGCGGTTTCGCGTCTATACGAATGACGACGTCATTGGCGTGGAACTGGGCGGAGCGCTGAAGAACATCATCGCGATCGCGGCGGGCGTTTGTGACGGGCTGGGCCTAGGCCACAATTCGGTCGCTGCCCTCATTACACGCGGTCTCGCGGAGATGGCGCGACTGGTGGTGGCCTGCGGGGGCCGTCTCGACACCATGGCTGGATTGGCCGGCCTCGGCGACCTGGTGCTTACCTGCACGGGCGATCTTTCACGTAATCGCAGCGTCGGGGTGGAACTTGGCAAAGGGCACAAGCTGGCCGACATCATCGCGGGCATGCACGGCGCTGTGGCCGAAGGCGTTTTTACTACCAAAGCGGCCGTCGGTCTCGCGCGGCAGAAAAATGTCGAGATGCCGATCACCGAGCAGATGTTCGCCATCCTTGAACAGGGGAAAGCGCCGCAGTTGGCGATTGAGGAATTGATGACGCGCGCCGCAAGAAGCGAGATGTGAGCTTACGGCGACTTTGCGATTTTGCCCACGGCGTCAAGCGCGCGGTGACTTCGCGCGCGGGCGAGCGATCATCAACCGCCGAGACGCAGAGAACGCAGAGTGTGAACACGTTCTGAAGCGCGGCCGGCAAGAAAGAGTATGAACGATCCCGAACCTTTCTCAGAAGTTGCCTTGCCTCTGCGCTCTCCGCGTCTCGGCGGTTATCTAGCCTTCCATGGTCGAAATATCTCCCGCATCGACTCCCATTTCTTTTGCCTTCAGAAACCGCCGCAGGATCTTGCCGGACCGGGGCTTCGGCAGACCCGCGACAAATTCAATCGAGGACGGCGTTGCAATCGGCCCAAGTTCGCGCCGGACGTGGTCAACGAGCGCCGCCGCAAGTGCATCCGATGGAGTGTGTCCCGCACGACATTGCACGAAACACTTGATGACCTCCCCTTTCAGCTTGTCGGGGACTCCGATGGCTGCCGCTTCCGCCACCGCGGGGTGCGAAACGAGAGCGCTCTCCACTTCAGCAGTTCCAATGCGGTGACCCGCCACGTTCAAGACATCATCGGCGCGACCGAGCACTGTGATGTAGCCGTCCTTGTCCTTCAACGCTACGTCCCCGGTGATGTAGCAGCCGGGAATCACCTGCCAGTCGCGCTCGTAGCGCGCCGCATCGCCCCAGACGGTGCGCAGCATATGCGGGAACGGGCGCTTCAGCACCAGGCGTCCGCCCACGTTGGGAGGCGTAGAGTTACCCTGCTCATCGACCACATCGGCAATCGACCCCGGCACTGAAACGCCGCACTTGCCGGGGCGCATCGGGTAGGTCGGCGGAGTTCCAATCGCCGGGCCGCCCAGTTCAGTTTGCCACCAGTTGTCGATCACATATCCCCACTTGCCGTCGCCGCACAGATACGTTTGCGCCCAGCGCCAGGCTTCCGGATTCAAAGGCTCGCCGGCACAGGCCAGCACGCGCAACGAAGTGAGGTCGTACTTCTGCGGATACTGCTCGCCGAAACGCATGAACATGCGCAGCGCGGTCGGTGCCGTGAAGATCTTGCTGACCGCGTAACGCTCCACAATTTCCCAGGCGATGCCGGGGTTGGGATAGTCGATAGCGCCCTCGCGGAACAGCGTGGTCACGCCCGCGCACAGCGGCGCATAAACAATGTAGGAGTGCCCTACCACCCAGCCAATGTCCGAGGTGCACCAGAAAATGTCGCGCTCACCCACATCGAAATAGCTCTTCAGGTGATAGGTGGTGCCGACCATGTAGCCGCCGTGCACGTGCAGAACACCCTTGGGCTTTCCGGTGGAACCAGACGTATAAAGAAGGAACAGCGGGTCTTCGGAATCCATTTCCTCAGCCGGACATTCCGGCGGGAACTTCATAAGGCTGTTAAAGTCAACTTCACGCCCGCGGAGTTCGATGGGCTGCCGTGCATAAACGACCACCTTCTGCACGGATTCGATGCCGTCGAGGGCTTCGTCCACGATCGGCTTGAGAGGTACGACCTTCCCGCGGCGGAATCCCACGTCGCCGGCAATCACAACCTTGGCCTCGGCGTCAGTAATGCGGTCGCGCAGCGCCGTATGGCCCAACCCGGCATAGACAACCGAGTGAATCGCGCCGATGCGGGCACATGCCAACATGGCGATCGCACCTTCCAGCGTGAGCGGCATATAAATGACGACGCGGTCGCCCTTGCCTACGCCCAGCGACTTCAGTCCGTTGGCAAAGCGGCAAACCTGGCGATAAAGCTGGTAGTACGTGACGGTGCGCTCCGTCCCATCCTCGCCCAGCCAGATGAAAGCCGCGCGATTGCGGCGGTCGGAATTGACATGGCGGTCGAGGGCGTTGACAGTGATGTTGGTTCTCGCTCCGACGAACCATTTATGGTGCACGCCGTCCCAGTCAAGCACCTTGGACCACGGCTTCGTCCAGGTGAACTGGCTCGCCTGCTCCGCCCAGAAACCATCGGGATCCTTTATGGAGCGATCGAATTCGGCCTTCCAGTTCTTGGTCAGGACCTGGTCGGTCACGATTTTCGGTGCGGGATACTCTTCTACATCGGACAGCAGATTGGAGATGTTGTTTGGGGTCGTGGTCGCAGCCATGCGGAGCTCCTTGGCACATCCATGTGCCGGATTGAACCCGGCAGAATGCGCCGATTCTCATCCGTGTCCACACGTCTCGCAGTGACGTGCGTCACACGACCCTGTGCGGGCTTCACGTTGGGGGGGCGGCGCCGGATGCGAGGCCGCAGCCATGCGTGCAGGCGTGCCGCGGCGCTGTGGTAAACCAGCTTGTTCGGGGTTTTCAGTTCGCCCTGGATACGTTCTTCTTGGATTTCTTCCGCGCCAGATCGGCACGTTTGTTTCGCAGTTGTCCCGTGTGTTTCTCCAAGACATCGCGCAGTTCCGCGAGAGCTCGCCAGAACTGGTCTGAACCTTCCGGGAAGGATGATACCTTCGCACAAAGATCACGGATTTCGCGCTCGGCTGACACCGCAAGAAGATTCGCAGAAATATCGCCCCGGAGGAATACCACCAAAGCTCCTCGCACATCCGTGCCACGCGTCCATTTTGTCTGCACCAAAGGGACTAGTAATCGCAAGGGTAGTAGAGTAGTCTTCGTCATCAAGAGAGTTGGTCATGCTATGACTCGCCTTGAGGACGAGCCACCTGGGTGGCGTGAGTTGTGCGCCGGGCTACAAACGGCAAAAGATGTCGGCGAATTCCAGGCCATTCTTGACCAAATCAATCGCCTACTGACGGCCCACGAGAAGGCCCATCCCGAGACCTTGCCGGACAAAACTCCCACACCAAGAGTAAGGAATCCCGCGAAAAAGGCAAAGGGTCCCTAAGCCGCCGAAAATCGCTGAACCCCACATGAAACAAACCATGAAACCACTCGCCCTAATTTTCCTCGCTCTCACCGTCGTGGCTCCCCTCGCGACTGCGCAGAAACCCGAAGGCACGACCGCCACGGTCGAAACAACCTGGAACGGCACCGCACGCGAGTATTCGATTTATAAGCCTTCGGCGTTGGCGACCAACCCGGCCATGATCGTTTACCTGCACTCGACCAAGGCGGACACCACCGGCTCGAAACCGCCTGTTCTTCCGGGCGGACTGATGACTTACGCGGATCGCTTCGGCTTTGTGCTGGTCGCGCCCCTGAGCACCTGGAACGCGAGCACAAAGTCCTGGCTCTGGGACGCCGAAGGCATGGATGGAATGTTCCGGGCTGGCACAGACGACTCAGGTTTTCTGCGGAACGTGATCGAGACCGTCTCGGCGGAATACTCGACGCTCGCTTACGTCTATGCGCTGGGGCTTTCCTCGGGCGGCTTCATGGCCTATCGGTTGGCGATTGATTCCACCAACGATCCTGAAGCTGTACCGATCGCAGCGATAGCGAGTGCATCCGGCGCGCTCTGGGCTGATTCGAGCACGTTCACTCCCGCGTCGGCTCCCTTTTCCGCGCTGCAAATCGACGGCTCCGACGATACCGAGATCAAACCCTGCGGCGGCACAACGTCAGCCTGGAAAGGCAAGACGCCAATCGCATCGACCGACCAAACGATTGATTACGTGCTCTCGCTCGATGGCCTTGCGCTGCCGGCACAAGGCATCTGCACCGCGGGTTCGCTCACTCCTGGCATGTACGGCTACGCGGCGAGCGGCAACGGAGTGGAAGTGCAATTTGTCATGGAAGTCGGCCAAGGGCACGGCGGCGATTCGGTGGTCAACGAAGTCTCAGTGGTCTGGCTGCTGGGGCATGGTACGGGTGCGTCACGTGCGCCCACGACCACGACGGTTACTTCCAGTCTGAATCCTTCGGCCTATGGCCTAGCCGTTGGGTTCACGGCAAACGTAACGTCGGGATCGGGGACTCCGACCGGGACGGTGCAGTTCAATATCGATGGGAGCACCTTCAGCTCACCGGTAACGCTTGCTTCTGGTTCCGCGACCTCGGGTAGCATCTCGACGCTGACCGAAGGGACACACACGGTCACGGCGGTGTACTCGGGCAGTTCGAATTTCGCGACCAGCACGGGCACGCTCAGCGGAGGCCAGGTAGTCAATGAGGCGAGCGCAGGCGTGAGCGTTGCTTCGAGCCTCAATCCGTCGACGTTTGGCCAGTCGGTGACGTTGACGGCGACGATCAACGGCGAGTATGGGCTGGTTAAGGGCCGCCATAACACGAAACGGAAGCCGCAGGATGTAAGCGGAACAGTCGCGTGGACTTCGAACGGAGTTGCAATCGCAGGCTGCGAGTCGACCACCGTGACGACCGGCAATCCGGGAGCCGCGACGTGCACGACCTCCAGTTTGGCAGTAGGGACGGACGCGATTGCAGCGAACTACTCGGGCGACAGCAACCACAGCCCGAGCACGGGAACGCTGAACCAGGCAGTCAATTCGGCCGGGACGACGATCGCCGTGACCAGCGTAAGTCCGGCTGCGGAGGGTTACGGCCTGGATGCTCCGGTTACGATCACGGCGGTGTTGTCGTGGACAGGCAGCGGTGCCGCACCCACGGCGAGCGCTGTGACCATCGGCGGCAACGGTCCGAGCGCCTATAGCGCGACCAGTTGCGGCGCACCGAGCGGGACGACCATGACCTGCACGGCCACGTATACACCCACTATCGCGGATGGCGCGGGGTCCTATACGGAGACGGCTTCGTTTGGGGGAGACGGCAACTACAACGGTTCGAGCAGCACCCAAACCAACAACTTCACGATCAACTAGGCGAGCGTCTCTACGGCGTTGCTTGAGCAGTACGACGAACGTCGTTACGCTGTGCGCATTTGCCTTCGCTTCGTCTTGAAGCGACGCCTCCACCAGGGCTCCATCGAAGGGCTAACCGGAATGCCCGGTTCACTGTCAACGGAGTGCTGAAGCTCACGCAGACTAGAAGGACACAAACCCCGGCCGCCTTAAGCGACCGGAGAAACCGCGCAACCACGGTCGTTACTTCCAGTGAGACCCCTTCTAACTGCTTTCGCCCCGCTTCTCGCCACTGCCCTTTCTTGCGTCGTATCCCTTCATTCAAAGCCACCTCGCGTAACTGGTTCATCAACCGTGTACGCGCCTGTTCGGCTTTTTCCCGAGGCTTGGACCGCGCGATTGACCGAAAAAAATAGCCATGACTTCAGCCATGATTCGGCCTTTAGCGACCAACCCGAAGACGAAGCCGAAAACGGGAGGTCCAACTGAAATGCAAGCAACGACTAGAGTTGGATGGTGCCCGGAGTCGGAATCGAACCGACACGTCCTGTTACGGACCCGGGATTTTAAGTCCCGTGCGTCTGCCAGTTTCGCCATCCGGGCGGTCAGAGCGTCGAAAAAAGTGTATCAGTTCGACGCGCCCGCTTGAGCAGGAATGCCAGCGAGGTGCACAACCCGTTCGTTTGTATGTAAAGAGCAATTTTCTATCCGGGTGTTCCCTGCAAGCAACTTTTCAGCGCTTTTCGGGTTCCATATAGTTAGGAAGAATTGCCGGAGGAAACCTTGCAAGCAATCCGTTTCTCGTATCAAACGCTTCGTTCCAGTTTCGTGGCAAAAGTTGTTTTCTTGTTCCTGATGTCCGTGACATGGGGGGCAATCGCCTATGCCCAGACCGGCACCATGAGTCCGAACCAGGGTGAATCGGACGGCGTGAGCGCCGGCGGCAAATGGCTCGAGTTTCACTCCGAAGACAAAATGACCGGCGCCAAGAAGGTCCGGTTCGAGCTTCAGTCGGATAATTATTTCCGCGAGGACCCCGAGTACAAGCCCCGGGTCAATCTCATTTGCTATAACGGCAAGCTCAAGCTCGCCGATTTCAACCCGGGAGTCAGGCTGGCTCCGCCCAATCGCCCCGGGTTCTGGGGACAGCCGCAGCTCGAAGTAGAGGTGCGAATTGATGGTGGGCACTACTTCAAGGGCTGGAACTGGGAGCGCGGTCATTTCCTCTCTATGGATAAAGGCACCGCCCGTGGTTTGCTAAGCGCGCAGGTCTTCAAAGTCTCATTACCGACCCGCAGCGGACGGCAGATTGCCGAGTTTTCGCCCGCCGGCCTCGACTTCGCACGCGTCAAAGAAGCTTGCGACCTCACGCCGAAAAAGCCCAGCAACGACTGAGTGGCACGAACGTTGAGGAGTACAAACACACGACCCTTTAGGGAGGCAAATCGCCTCCCTTTCTTGTTGGTGCAATTCCATGTTCAAGCGCCCGCACAGGGTTCTCCGCCTGGTCGTCGACCTGACGACTCCTCTCCCCGCAGGCAGGTTTTCTGCTTTGTTTTATATACTTTAGTTGCATCCGTTGTGCGGCTCACACCTCCTTGTGATATTGGGCACAGCCCATTATAGGCTCGCCGGTTGAAGATAGGTCGTAACCGCGACTGGGGGATTCATGAAGAAA
>PLHN01000073.1:3618-7259 GCA_003139975.1 Acidobacteriaceae bacterium | reverse complement strand
ACCGGGGACATCACTACGCTGGCGAATCCGGATGTGGTCGAAAAGGTCCGGGAGCTGGTGCAAGGCAAGGAACCGGTTGCCGTGGGCGAAGTCGCCGACGACATCAAGCAGTTCGGGAAAGAAGACTAAGAAAAGCGGCTAAAGCTTCACCGCCGAGACGCAGGGTGCGCCGAGGAAAAGCTGGCTAGGTACAAAGTCCCTGAAGCCCAGCCTTTTCTCGGCGCACTCTTTTAAGGGTGAGTTTCACTTCGGTTTTTCGCGGGGGTTTGTTTCTTTTTGGCGGGGTCGCCGACCTCGCAGCCGCTGGTGCGTCAGGTGGGGACACCCAACTTCGGCAGGAGCCATTGCGTCAGAACAAGCCAGACTATTAAGACGAGAGCGAATCCAATCCACTGGTTCATATGTACCTTGATTGTAGAGCAAGGTGGGGACTGGAGTATGCCCCTTTAAGGGGAGCGTTTTTGCATTGAGCCTGCATCACCCATTGAGCCCGATCACCAATGGTCGGATCCTTAACGCGAGTCCAGCAACTGGCGGTGCTGTTGCATCTGTTCGAGAAAGGCGTCGACGGGGANNCCTCTGGGGAGACTGGTTCCAAACCGTTTGGCTCGACGAAAAGATCGATGGATTCGCCGTTCACGCGCAGAAATTCGATCAGCCGGTTAACCTGCTGGCGCTGGTCGGCGGTGGACTGGAGGAACTCGACACCCATGCCAAATTCAGGGTGGGTGAGGCGGACGATGCCAACCGCGCGCTCCGCAGGGCTGGCTGGACCGACCGAAAGAATCACGCGGGTGGATACTGGGAACGGAGAACTGGTCTTGAGATAGCAGCCCGCGGCGCTGAGGTCGGTGAGGCGGCAAACGACGGGCGGGTCGTCAGCGACAGGCTCGGCAAGCTGGCTATCGAGCCATTTACGGAGTGCGCTGCGCTGGTCCGGGGGGAGATCTTTGAAACGGACGCCAGCCTGGTCTTTGCCGGCTTCCCAAGCCATTTCCCCCCAAACTTCGAACTGGTGGTCGAGACCGGGCAATTGGAAGGAGAAACGGATGACGCTTTCCCTGGATTTGCGGCCGGTAAACTTTACGGCCATGCCGCCTTCGCAGATGTCGAGCGTCATGGCCTGAAAGCGGGCCGATCCGAAGCACTCGACAGGGATTTGCACCGGAATGCGCAACTGCAAGCGGCGCTCGCTCTTCATAAGGGCGCGAACCGCGCGGAAGCTGGATTTGGCGCGTTCGACGGCTAAAGGCTTGTGGAGAACGAAATGAGCCCCCATGTCGAAGCCGCCTTTAAGACCAAGCTGAGAATCGACGAGCACGATGGAAAGCGCGCGCTTGTTTACAGGAGCGGCCTTAGCGGCGCGCAGGACGTTGCCGGCATCCTCGGGGTCGGAACAGTCGACGATGATCGCTTCAAAGCGCTGGCGGGTAATCCGGCGGATGACATCGTCGGAGAGTGAGAAGTGTTCAACCCCAATTTCGAGGTCGCTGAGGACGCGGCGCAGAACCCGTACCGTCTTATCGTCGGAGCTCAGTAATAGGGTTTTCAGGTTCATTAGCGAAGCGCTCAAGCATGGCTCGGTATGGGCCATGTTGAAACGGAGCTTATCGGGACTCGGCGAGCTGGACTCAAACTCAAATGGCGAGCCATTTCGGGGGCCCGAACAACTCCTGTTTGCACTCTAAGTCCATGGAATTCTGCGGTCAACGGCGGCCCTCTGCATCAGGGTTACTGCAGTCACCGCCGACCGTTGCGCAAGAGGGCTGCGCGGAAATTGACAGGCGCCTCGGCGCTGATCGGGGAAGCTGCGGCGTGGGGGCCAGGGAATTGGCGGTCCCCAAGGACGGGTTTGCAAGTTGCTGTGTACAAAGGGGATGGGGAAAGAGACGCGGATGGCACCATTTTTCTATTGACTACGCGTTGAAAACCTAGTATTATCAACAGCTTCCATGGGTTCTAGGGGGCTTGGGTAGCGCGCCTGCGCAATTTGTTTTTATGGCGTGAATCCCTTGGGTCCGGATTGGAATCCAAAATACTGTAGAAGCTAGAGTTTCAGTAGGTAGATAAGTCCTTAAATTTACAGAACAAAAAGGAAACATTTTACATGGCAAAGCGACGTGGAAACCCCAACTGGGGAAAGCCTGAGCCCATCGGGCCAGTTACTCCCACAATCACAGAGTTCGAACAGGTTGTGCACGAGTATAAGCTCTCTCCCGACCAGTACTTGCGGTCGACCCGGCTGCGGGAATGGGCGCGCCGGAACAAGAACTCGAAGTACATCCCTGAGCCGCTGTTGGAAGCTTGGGGTTTTGAAATCGAATCCACCCTGTAGTTTTTGGGGATTTAGCGGAAGGGGTCGCCGGTTGGCGACCCTTTCTTATTGTGCGGAGAAGCTTCGAGCCGCGAGCAGGCTACGAAGAAGGTGCTCCGATCCGAGGGCTCACAGCTCGTGGCTCAAGGCTCAGTGAGCTAGTATGCTTAGACTGGCGACGATGCTTGCGAACGTAAAATTCGGCGGTCCGGAGCTGGTTGGCTTCATCGTGGCGGTCAGCTTTGCCGCCGGACTGAACCTGTATGCCACGCTTGCAAGCCTGGGATTGATGGCGCATGCGGGGTGGGTGGATTTGCCGGCGGGGCTGCATCTGCTTTCGAGTTGGTGGGTGATTGCGGCGGCGGGGGCGCTGTTTGCCGTCGAGTTTTTTGCCGACAAGGTTCCGGCGTTTGATTTGGTGTGGAATGCGCTGCATACCTTTGTAAGGGTTCCGGTGGCGGCGCTGATGGCTTATGGCGCGGCGGCGCAGCTATCGCCGGAGAAGCAACTGCTGGCAACGCTGGCGGGGGGAGCTATCGCGCTGGCGGCGCACGGCGGAAAGACGGCGGCGCGGGTCGCGGTGACGCCTTCGCCTGAGCCGGTTTCGAATATTGCGCTCAGCGCGGGAGAAGATACGCTGGCGATTTTTCTGACTTGGGTTGCAAGCGCGCATCCGATCGTGGCGGGATCGATTGTGGTGGTCTTCCTGGTGGCGATTGTGATTGTGATCCGCTTTGTGGTGCGGGCGATGAAAAAGTTGTTCCGCGGGGCGGAGGGCGAATTGGTGGCGGACAAGGGCGCTAACTTGAACGCGGCCTGAGTTCTCTGTGCAATCGAGGTGGACTGGCTTTAATGCTCTGCCTGCCCTTGGCACGGCGGGCGGGACGCCCGCCGGACAGCCGCCGGGACGGCGGCGCTACAATCGAGAATTAATGACTCCTCACTCACCTTTTACAGATGTGGCGACCGCTATCGAAGAGATTCGGGCGGGGCGGATGATTGTGGTTGTGGACGATGAAGACCGCGAGAACGAAGGCGATTTGACGCTCGCGGCGGAAAAAGTCACGCCTGAGGCGATCAACTTCATGGCCAAGTTCGGGCGCGGGCTGGTGTGCCTGGCGATGACCGAGGAGAGGCTGGACCATCTGCGGATCGGGAACATGACTTCCGAAAATACTTCGCAATACGGGACGGCGTTTTGCGAGGCGATTGATGCGCGGGAAGGCGTGACGACTGGGATCTCGGCTTATGATCGCTCGCACACGATCAAAGTGGCGATTGATCCGGCGACGCGGCCTGCGGATCTGGCGCGGCCGGGGCATGTGTT
>PLHN01000073.1:1514-3605 GCA_003139975.1 Acidobacteriaceae bacterium | reverse complement strand
CGGGTGCCGGACCTGATCGAGTTTTGCAAGACGCACGAGATGAAGATGCTGACGGTGGCGGAGTTGATCCGGTACCGGATGCAGCATGAGCGCTATGTGCACCGCGTGGGCGAGGCGATGGTGGAGACTCGGCATGGAGAGTTTCGGCTGATTGCGTATGAGAGTGAGGTGGATGGGGGCGGGTCGCACGTTGCGCTGATTCGCGGCGATATCAGCGACGCGACGAAGCCGGTGCTGGTGCGCATGCATGCGCACTGCCTGCTGGGCGATGTTTTTGGCGCGACCGGATGCGACTGCAATCAGACGCTGGAGGCTGCGCTGGAGACGATTGCGACCGAGGAGCGCGGGGCGCTGATTTATCTGCATCAGACTTCGCGGGGATTTTCGGCGGAGAAGGTTGGGGAGCAGTCGTTTCTGACATTTCATCGGGAGCGGCGGCTGCCGACGCTGCCGGACAGCGAGCGGAAAATTCAGCGCGAGATTGGGCTGGGGGCGCAGATTCTATCGGATTTGAATCTGAAACGGATTCGTCTGCTGACGAATCATCCGCGGCGGGTGGCGGCGCTGGAAGGGTTCGATATTGAGATTGTGGAGCAGGTTCCGGTGAAACTGGCGGCGCGGGAAGGGCGGGGGTAGACGGACTCGTTAGACACTTTGCGGGCGATGAAATCTCTAGTACTCCCAGGAACAGGCCGCGTCATCAACTGAGTAATCACTTCAGGCCGCCGGCTGTTACCGTCTTAGAATCCATTTTCTAGCAACCAGAATAAGCACAGGAACTCCGATAAGCATATTGAGCGCCGCTACGCGCACAAATTGCTTGTTGTTCACGTGTTCCGCCGGCACAACCACAAAAATCAAATACCACAGCATTGGAAGCCACACCCCTATAAGAGTGAACATTAGCAGCATCCACTGCTTTCTGCTGTACGGTGCTAATTTGGGGCCTGCATAGACAATTACAGTGACGAACAGTGCCAGCGCTATGCCTAATTCGAACGCCATCTGCGAATTATAAATCCGTCCGGCGAAACTCATTCGCAAACTGCGCGAATGGGCGGGGAATGCTGATTTAGAGCGCAGTGCTTATCGCAGCGGTGAGGTGAGTGCGTGCGAACTCGTCTTGCGCCCCTCTGGGGCTTGAGCGTTTCCCACTCGCACCCACGGCTTGCGCCGTGGGCTGCATTCTTGCGTCGCTCCGCGGCTGACAATCGAGCAACATCGGGTTTTTCCGCAGCCTGTAAAGCCGCGCCCTTTCAAATTCGGCTTATGAAGCTCGCTTTGGGCGGCCCGTGGTGAAACTCCAGCGCCCCAATGCAGCGCCTAAAGGCGCATTCGTGACAAAGCACTTGCGGCATGCCTGGAGGCATGCCCTGATACGAATCCCACTTTGGCCACAGGCTGCCAGGATAATTATCAAACCTGCATCGTTCTCTCTTCTCTCACGTTCTCTCTGCTCTCCTGCCTTCGTTGACTTAGCCTGCATGACGCCCTAAGATTTCAGCGCATGATTGGGCAGACCATCTCGCGCTACCGTGTGCTTGAGAGATTGGGTGGCGGGGGCATGGGGGTTGTCTACAAGGCGGAGGACGTTACGCTGCACCGCTTTGTGGCGCTGAAATTTCTGCCGGATGATGTGGGGAAGAACTCCAACGCGCTGGCGCGATTTCAGCGGGAGGCGCAAGCGGCTTCGGCGCTGAACCATCCTAATCTCTGCACGATTTATGAAATTGGCGAGGAAAAGGGTGAGCCGTTTATCGCCATGGAGTTTCTGGATGGCATAATGCTGAAGTATTGCATCGCCGGACGTCCACTTGAAACCGATCTGCTCCTGTCGCTCTCCATTGAGATCGCCGACGCGCTCGATGCGGCTCATGCGGCGGGGATCATTCATCGGGATTTTAAGCCAGCCAACATTTTNNTGACCAAGCGCGGACATGCCAAGGTTCTCGATTTTGGACTGGCCAAGGTAGAAGCGGCGCAATCTTCATCCAGCGGGATCACGGTGGCGACGGTGCATGCGGCGCTGGAGGAATCGCATCTGACGAGTCCGGGATCGACGCTGGGGACGGTGGCTTATATGTCGCCGGA
>PLHN01000073.1:0-1467 GCA_003139975.1 Acidobacteriaceae bacterium | reverse complement strand
AGGACCGCAACCTGCGCTACCAGAGCGCGGCCGAGATGCGGGCGGATTTACAGCGGCTGAAGCGGGACACGGAGTCGCACTCGGCGGCTGGCACTTCGGGGGAGCGTGGTGTGGAAGTAGCGCGCAGCGCTCCTGCGATACGCGGCCGCGGGGAGAGGCCGAAGGTCGGGCGATATGTTGCGGCTGCGGGGCTGGCTGTTGTGGCTGCTGCGGTGATCGCGGGGGGAGTTTGGTATCGCGCGCAACACGGCGCACGGCTTACCGACAAGGATAGGGTGGTGCTTACGGATTTTTCGAACAGCACGGGCGATGCCGTATTCGACGATGCGCTTAAGACCGCGCTCAGCGTTGCGCTCAACCAGTCACCGTTTCTGAACGTGCTCTCGGAAAATAAGGTGGCGGATACTTTGCAACAGATGACGCGTCCGGCGGGGACGAAGCTGACGCCGGAGCTGGCGCGAGAGCTTTGCCAGCGCACGGGGAGCAAGGCATATATTGCAGGTTCGATTGGCAGCCTGGGCAGCGAGTATGTGGTGGGGCTGAAGGCGGTGAACTGCCAGAATGGGGACCTGCTGGCGCAGCAGCAGGTGACGGCTCCGGCGAAGGAGAAGGTGCTGGATGTGCTGGGCGGCGCGGTTTCCAAGCTGCGCAGCCAATTGGGCGAATCGTTGGGCACGGTGCAGCGGTTCGATGTTCCTTTGGAGCAGGCGACCACTTCGTCGCTTGACGCGCTGAAGGCGTACAGCCTGGGGCAGAAGGCCGATCACGAAAAAGGGCCGGGCGCGGCTTTGCCGTATCATCAACGAGCTATTCAGCTGGATCCGAACTTTGCTATGGGCTATATGGCAGTGGGCGGAGAATATTTCAGTCTGGCAGAGCCGGGGCGGGCCAGCGAATATCTGACCAAGGCTTTTCAACTGCGCGATCATGCGAGCGAACGCGAGAAGCTGGCGCTGGCTGCCAACTACTATTTGAATGTGACGGGCGAGTTGGACAAAGCGGCGCAGAATTATCAGGAGGAAATTGAGAACTACCCGAACAAGTCACGGGCGCGGCTGAATCTGGGCGTGGTGTACGCCGAGTTGGGGCAGCATGAAAAATCCCTGGAACTGACGCGCGAGGACCTGAGTGTGAGCCCGGATAATGTGGCTCCCTGGGACAATCTCGCCAACGCCTACCTGGCGTTGCAGCGCTTTGATGACGCGCGCAAGACCATTCGCGATGCGCAGGCGCGCAAGCTGGAGGATTACATTACGCACAATGCGCTTTATGCGTTGGCGTTTCTGGCGGGGGAGCCGGCCGGGATGGCGGAGCAGATGAAGTGGTTCGCGGGGAAGCCCGAGGAAAATTATGGAGTTGCACTCGATGCTGACTCCGAGGGATTTGCCGGGCATTTGCAGAAGGCGCGCGCGTTGACCAAACAGGCTGTCGATTTAGCCATTCGCGCTGACAGCAAAGAGAACGGGG
>PLHN01000507.1 GCA_003139975.1 Acidobacteriaceae bacterium | reverse complement strand
TTTCGCGCGCGGAAAAGACGAGCAGCGGGTGGTCGTAGAGGCGCAAGTGATCGAGGACATTCGAGAGCTTCGGGGAGTTGGCCACCGGGACATTGTACTGAGCGGGCGGGTCCGCGAAAACCCACCCGCCTCTGACACCCGTTGCGGTGCCTCTTCTCGATTTGCGAAAACCGGCCTCCGAGAGGGGCCGTTAGCAGGCGGTGGCAAATTCGACGGCCAGCCCCGAAAGGGGTAGTTGATTCCTGGGACTTGCGGTATCGCTGAAGCGATACCCTGTTACGAATCCGAGTTTTTTCGCGAGCTCTCAGGCGGCCATGCGTATGGGCTTGTCGCTGTCCTCGCCGCGGAAAGCTCGCTTAGTCGCCGGCAGAACGAGATAAATGATGATCGCCGCGTTGATGAGGGCGAAGATCATGGGGAAGAATCCATGCAAAAACGGCAGCAGAATCACCAATCCAGCCGCCGAGAAGAGCAGCGTCAGCCAGCGTCCCCAATTCTGCATTTCGAGGACTCCGTAGCCGGCGGCAATGTGAAGCGCGGCGGCAACCAGGACAATCAGACCGGCGATGTGTCCGAAGCTGCTTAGAAAGCGCTGCATGGCATTGCCTTCGGCAGCCAACGATGCGAGCTTGGCGGTTAAACCGCCGAAAGCGAGAATCGACAAACCGAATAGACCGGAAATCAATCCTCGCAGAATCTGATAGTAGCCAATCAAGGCGACGGGAAGTGGGCGCATGGGGGCCTCCTGAATTTGACTGAAATATAGCACAGGCAGGAAGGTCTCAGGTGTCAGGTGTCAGTTCTCAGGAAAACCTGGAGCGCCCGCAGTTAACGATTTTCCTGAGACCTTGGACCTGCGACCTTGGACCTGACACCTTCTATTCATACCGCAGGGCTTCGATCGGATTCAGGCGCGAAGCCTTGATGGCCGGGAGCATGCCGCTGACTACGCCGACGAAGCCGAGGATAGCGGTCGAAACGATCAGGGTGGTGGCATCGATAGTGAGGCGGATGTCTCCTTCCTTCCCGTTTTCAATGAAGGCGCTCCAAAGAGTGAGCGACCCGACCGACCAGGAGATGACGTAAGCGAGAATCACACCCGCGAGACCGCCTAGCACGGTAATAACGAGGGCTTCGGCGAGAAATTGCACCAGGATATGCCAGCCGCGCGCGCCGAGAGCTTTCTCTACGCCAATCTCGCGCGTGCGTTGCGTAACTGACACCAGCATGATGTTCATCAAACCGACTCCGCCGATGCCAAGCGTCAGCAGTCCGATGAATCCGAGAAGAATCTTGATGCCGGTCGTGATCACGCGCAGATCGAGGAGATCGGCAAAGACGTCGAAGACGAAGACGGCGGGTTTGTCCTTGGGGTCGAAATCATGGTGGAAGGCCATGGAGCGGCGAACGGCGTCGGCGACTTTCTGGTGGTCGCCTTCATATTCCATGGCGACGGCGTTGAGATAGTAAGTGTTAGTTAGGTCGCTCATGGCGCTGAACGGGATGTAAACCTTGGCGTTCATATTTTCGTCGCCATTTTGGATCGTGTACTTGAGTACTCCGATGACTTCGTAGGAAATGCCATCGAGGCGGACTTTTTCACCGAGAGCATTTTGACCGGAGAAGAGCTTTTTCTTGACATCCGATCCGAGCACAGCGACGTGGCTGCGCGTGTTTTCGTCGAGGTCGGTGAAGAAGGTTCCGTCCTGCACATCCATGCGGCGCATGCGCGAATAGTAGGGATAAACGCCGCTTACGCCATAGCTGCCACTGCGGATTCCGTAGGCGACGGTGGATTGCTTGGCGGCTTCAGGGGACATTCGTTTGAGCAGCGGGACCTCGGCCTGGAGATAGTCGAGATCGTTGACGGTGAGCTTGATTTCGCTACCGGCCTTGGTCCCTCCGGCTTGCAGCGAGGTGCGGCCCGGGAAGACAAAAACCAGGTTGGTGCCCCAGGAACGGAAGGCGAGCCAGAGCGCGCTTTCGAAACCGGCTCCGTAGGCGAGAAGCAGCACGACCGTGGCGATGCCCCAGGCCATGCCGAGCATGGTGAGGATGCTGCGGCGGCGATTGTGGCGGAGCGCGTTGTAGGCCTGGCGAGCGAGTTCGAAGATCATAAATCAATTTGGTAATTGTGTAATTTGTAATTGAGTAATTTGAAAATCGCATCGCATCCGATTTTTAATTACCAAATTACTAAATTACCCGATTACACAATCTCCTTTTTACTCCTGGCGCAGGGCTTCTACCGGCGGCAGGTGCGCGGCCTGGCGCGCCGGATATAGGCCGGCGGCGATGCCGGCGACGGCTAAAGACAGAATCGCAATTACGGCCGACGCCGGAACGATGCGCGGCGTATCGAAACCTTCGGGCGCGGGCAAAGCAGCCAGACCCGCAACGAGCGCGGTGGCGATGGCCAGGCCGATGCCTCCGCTCAGGGCAGTCAGAAACGCGCCTTCGACGAAGAACTGGGTCAGGATGGCGCGGTGCGTGGCTCCGAGCGCTTTGCGCAGTCCGATCTCGCGCGTGCGCTCGGTGACGGAGACCAGCATGATGTTGATGATGCCGATGGCGCCCAGGCCGAGCGTGACAACTCCAACCACGCCCAGAAAGTAGTCCATGGCGTTGAAGATTTTGCTGACGCGCTTATTGTCTTCTATCGTGTCCCAATCGTCGAAAGCGTCGGTGAGCTTGGGATCGAATCCGTGGCGGCGCGCGATGATTTCGTGGACCTCGCGCTTTGCCTCGAGATCTCCGGTCGGAGTGATCGGGCGATAGTTCAGGAACGAGATCGCATCTTCGCTGTTCTGATCTTTCAGGCGGAACAGGTTGCGCATAGTTTCGATCGGGATGAAGATGCGCGCGTTGGTGCCGTTGTTGCCATCCTGTCCAACCTTGCTGACCACGCCGATCACGTCGAAGCTGAGGCCGTTGAGCAGGATGGTCGAGCCTACGGCGGGCACGCCCGGGAACATGTTTTTGAGCAGCTCCCACCCGACTACAGCCACGCGCCGGGTCTCAGTGTTGTCTTCGTCGTTGAACCAGCGGCCGGGGCCGACGGGCACATTCCGAATCTGGTTGTATTCGGGCGCGACCCCGAAGACCTGGCCGTTGGTGGAACCGTAGTCGCTGACGGCGCGAATGTCTTCGCGATTCAGCACCGGGGAAAGGTTCTTGAGCGAGAGCGCCTCGGTGCGAATGGCGAGGTAATCCTGATAGGTGAAATGGTANNTCGCCGAGGCCGACCAGCAGGAGCAGCGAGCCGACGCCCCAGGCAATACCGAACATGGTGAGGAACGAGCGCAGCTTGTGGGCCCACAGCGTGGAGAGCGACTGGCGCACGATTTCGAGAAGCATCCGCATGGGCGTGGCCGGCAGCGAGTTTGCCGGTTGAGCAAAAGCCTCCGCTGCCGTCTGTTATTGATACGAGACAGGAGTGGATTGGGTTCCGGGAAAAACACCCTTCCTTGCCGGTTAGACGCGCAAAAGCAACGGGTTGGTTAGCCGGGGAGGGAGCCAGGACACGGAATTGCATTTAGTTATGCTCACGAAGTGGCTTGGCGTACGTCTAAGATGCCGACCAGGGGTGGGCCACGATCTGTGGACCCGATTCAACACAATTTACGAGAGTTGCGCGTTGCCAAGCGCACATCGAAGGAGGCGTTTTCCATGGTGAGAGGAATGTTACGAGGCCCGTTGAGGGTGTTCCTGTTCAGCCTGCTGCTGGCGGCCCTTTCGGGCTTGAGCCTGGCACAATCATTTGTTCTCGACCTGCCCCGGCAGAGCCAGCACGCTCTGATTACGCAGCGCATCGGGATCACCGACATCACCATCAACTATCATCGGCCGCTGGTGGGCGGACGCAAGGTTTGGGGCGGACTGGTTCCCTACGGCGATGTATGGCGGTCCGGGGCCAACGAGAACACTACCATCACTTTCACCGATCCCGTCACCATCGAGGGACAGGCGCTCGACCGAGGCACGTACGGCCTGCATATGATTCCGGCGGCCGACGAATGGACGATCGTCTTTTCGAAGAACTCGACTTCGTGGGGATCGTTCACCTACAACAAAGCTGAAGACGCCTTGCGCGTGACCGTGAAGCCGCATGCTGCGGACATGCATGAGGCACTCACCTATGACTTCGATGACGTGAAGCCCGATTCGGCTGTGGTCGTGCTGGAGTGGGAAAAAGTCGCGGTGCCGTTCAGGGTTGGAGTGGACGTGCACGCCGCGGTTGAGGCCAGCCTGAAGAAACAACTGCGCGGGTTAGGGCAATACACCTGGGAAGGCTGGGACGATGCCGCGAACTACCTGCTCACGGAAAAGGTCGATCTCGACGATGCGCTCATCTACGCCAACAAGTCGATCGAGAACGAAGACCGTTACGACAACGAAATCACCAAGTCGAAGGTGCTGACGGCGATGAACCGCAAGGACGACGCCATGGCGGCGGAGAAGAAAGCGCTCAGCATGGCTACCCCGCTCCAACTCCACATTTATGCGCGCGGCTTGCAGGGCGAGAAGCGCAGCGATGAGGCGTTTGTCATTTTCCGCGACAACGCCCAGAAGCATCCCGATATGTGGTTCGTGCATTCCGGCCTGGCGCGCATGTACTGCTCGCAAGGAAAATTCGATGACGCCGCCAAAGAGATGAAGCTGGCGCTGGCCGGAGCTCCGGACAATCAGAAGACTTACGTCGACGGACTGGTGAAAAAGCTGGAGGCTAAGCAGGACATCAATTAGTAGCACTGGGAGGGGACGTAGGACTCAGCACCCTGCGTCTCCTTTTCGGATTTGTATCGCAGCCAGCCGCGTGGGATCGTGCCAGTCCGCGATGGAATTGAAAGAGACGTTCATGGAGGCGCCTTTGAACATCAAATCTCTTCTTGCTCACCTCATAGTGTGCGGCCTGGTTTTCATCTTTCAGCCCACTCAAGGTTTTGCACAGCAGAATTCAGACGCATCGAAAGCTGGCGCTCAACAAATGAACGCGCAGCGGGACGGGCAGCACGATTTTGATCCCCTCATTGGTTCGTGGAAATATCACCTCAAGAAGCTGCTGCATCCCTTAACGGGTTCCACTACCTGGGCCGAGTTTGATGGCACTGGTGTCTGCTACAAAATCTGGGATGGCCGTTCTCAGATGGACACGATCGAACTCGATAGCCCTGATACCGGCCACATCGAGGGTCTGACTCTGCGCCTGTACAATCCCCAGTCCCACCAGTGGCGTCTCTATTGGGCCAACAGCAAGATTGGAATCCTGGACCCGCCCCAGATCGGCGAATTCAAGAATGGACGCGGCGAGTTCTTCGCCCAGGATACGATCAATGGCAAAGTTGTCTTGATTCGATTTGTCTGGACGAACATGAACACGAGTTCTCCTCACTTTGAACAATCGTTTTCGGACGATGGAGGCAAGACCTGGGAAGTAAACTGGATCACCGCCCAAACACGCGTAAGCGAAGAATCTGGCAAGATGCACTGAACTCCAAAATTTTTCATTTAAGGCCTTGGCGATTCAGAGTCGTGTAACGGTGATCCTGGAATGAATATGCTGACTTGCAGTTTCCAGTTGTTCCACTACACTCGCCTTGCTTTCGCACTTGCACTCTACCCCGTCCGGGCGGACGTATTCTGGCCCTATTTTAGTGCCGCCATTTTCTTGGTAATTGGGCTAACAAAAATTATCAAGGACGACCTGCCGCAAAAACACGGGCTCGACAAAACCGTGCCCTTCGGGCGCTTGTTCTATGCCCTCCCGATGGGAGTATTCGCCACCCAGCATTTCACCAATACAAAGTTGGTCGCGAGTATCGTTCCGCACTGGATGCCGTGGCACTTATTTTGGGTCTACCTGGTGGGCACTGCGATTATTGCCGCAGCGCTGAGCATCATCCTCGAGATACAGGCACGGCTGGCGGCCACACTTTTGGGATGGATGTTTCTGCTTTTCGTCGTTTTAATGCATATCCCCAACATAGTGGCGACGCATGGCGCTCTTTTGTTTTGGATCATCGCCCTGAGAGATCTCGCCTTCAGCGGCGGAGCTTTTGCGGTGGCCGTAGCCCAGTCGAAGAGGTTGCCTGCGGAAGGCGCGCCAGGCATGGTAACTCTCTGCCGATTTTTCATGGGGATACCGGCGATAGTATTCGGCGTGGACCATTTTCTGCATCCCACCTTAGCGCCTGGCATTCCCATGGAAGCAATAACGCCGGCATGGATTCCCGGGCGCCTTTTCTGGGCCTATCTTACGGGCGCGGCTCTCATCGCTTGCGGCGCGTGTGTTGTCGTGAATAAAAAGGTACGCTTGGCGGCAACATGTCTGGCGATTGTGGTTCTGCTTCTAGGTGTTTTTGTTTNNGCTATTTGCCTCTCTCCATCTCCTCTAGCATGCCGTCGATGTCGCGCACGGGAAAGTTGTATCGTGTAGCTGCACGGATCGCTTCAAGCTTCTTTCCGACAACTACCTGCCAACGGCCCTCCGGCTGGCTTGGTTGATGAGCACAGGTTGTTCAGTTCAGATGGAAGCCGACCTCGACGTTAATCTCCTTCTCGATCGGTTCACCGTCTTTGAGCGCCGGGCTGAACTTCCAACGGCTCACGGCCTCCACAGCCTTTTCATCGAGCCCGTATCCAAGTCCCTTTTCGATCTTAATCTTGCCGGTCGTTCCGTCGGCATTCACTGTCACCGTCAAAACGATCACGCCCTGGATTTTCTTTCTGCGGGCTTCCTCACTGTATTCGGGACTTGGCGACGAAATCGCGCGCGGCATCGTCACATTACGCTCGGGTCCCCTCCCTGTGAAAACCCCGCCGCCTGTCCCGAAAGTCGCGCCGGGGTGCGCGCAATCGACCGCGCCCTTATCCTCTATGCCAGAAGCGTCGTCGAAAGGAACGAACTTGCCGGCCTGCTGCGAAACCGCCGCGGCCTCCATGTACCGCGGGAAGCCATGCGGAGGAACCGTAACCTGCAGCATATCGCCAGCGCGGGTGAGCACGCCGACCTTTTCTCCGCAGGCCACGCTATCGGACGCGCGGCTCTGGCAGGCACTGTGATACACGGGCGCCGAGTCATGGCCGCCGGAACAGAACACGAATCCGTCCGGCGCATTTTCCCTGGCCCGCATTTGCGAACAGTCCGGCGAGCGCTCGGGCACCCCTGACTGGTTATCGAAAGGAACAAATTTATCCGCCTGCCGTGAAATGGCGGAAGCGGGAACCAGGTTCGTGCGCATCACGCCATGCGGGCCCCTCTCGCCCGATGAAATTCTCAGCATGTCATCTTGCCGGGCCAGCACCTCCACCTTTTCGCCGCAGTTGAGCGTGCCAACCTGGCGCTTCTTGCAATACCCCACATAGAGGGGCACCGGCTGGTCGTTGGCGGATACCGGGCAGAAGACGAAGCCTTCAACGCCCGACCGCGGCAGCAGTTGGTCATCCGCGGCAAAGCAGAAACATCCGCTAGCGGCAACGATGAGGAAAACGGCAAAAAACAGGCTGGATGGCTTCATGGAGGGGCATTCTCCCATTCCCTCCTTCTGACGTCAACGAGGGGTAGTTGCGTTGCCCGCGTCGGGATACTCGAAGACGCCCCGGCCCGATTTTCGGCCGAGCCGTCCGGCTTTCACGTATTGCGCCAGCAGCGGGCACGGGCGGAATTTTTCCCCCAGCGTCTTGTGCAGATATTCGAGGATGTGCAGGCGCGTGTCGAGGCCGACCATGTCCACAAGTTCAAACGGGCCCATGGGATGGTTGAGGCCCATCTTCATCGCCTTGTCGATGTCCTCGGC
>PLHN01000358.1 GCA_003139975.1 Acidobacteriaceae bacterium | reverse complement strand
TCGCTCTCGATGGACGCCCGGCTTTCGATCTCGAACATGACCACCGAGTGGGGTCCGCTCGTGGGCTGGTTCCCGGTGGATGCGGTGACGATTGCCTACATGCGCAGCGTGCAAAAGCGATTGAAGGCGCTAGACGTTGAGCGCTTCACCGAAAAAGACATCGAGGGCTGGGCTGCGCGTCCTCCCGCGCCGGATGCCGATGCCGCCTACGCGGCGCGAATCGTGCTTGATCTGGCTGAGGTAACGCCGCATGTATCTGGGCCGGACACGGTGCAGACGATGCAATCGCTGACCGAGATCGAGGCGAAGAAAGTTGCGATCCAGAAAGCGTACCTGTTGTCGTGCGTGAATTCGCGCGTCGAAGATCTGGAGGCGGCAGCCAATGTGCTGAAGGGCAAGAGGGTCGCGGCGGGGGTGAAGTTTTATCTCGGCGCCGCTAGCAAGTGGGTGCAGGAAGAGGCGGAGAAACGCGGCGTCTGGAAGACGCTGATGGACGCGGGTGCAATTCCTCTGCCTCCGGGCTGCGGGCCGTGCATCGGGCTGGGAGTAGGATTGCTGGAAGCAGGCGAGGTTGGAATTTCGGCGACCAATCGCAATTTCAAAGGCCGCATGGGGTCGCGCGAAGCGAAATGTTATCTGGCGAGCCCGGAAGTGGTGGCTGCGTCGGCCGTGGCCGGATACATCTGTAGTCCAAATCAAGGAGTGGCGGGCAGGAATGCCCGCCCCATACGGAACATTATCGAATTGACGGCGGCGTCAGGCGGGGCCGAGAAGGTCGAGATTCTGGCCGGCTTTCCGCAGCGTGTGCACGGCCGACTCGTGTTCATGCCGCAGGATAACGTGAACACCGACGCCATTTATGGCAAGGACTACACCTATCGCGACGACATGACGCCGGAGATGATGGCGAAGGTTGTGATGGAGAATTACGATCCGCAGTTTGCCGAGCACACGCAGGCAGGCGACGTAATTGTCAGCCAGTTCAACTTCGGTACTGGATCGAGCCGCGAGCAGGCCGTGACATGTTTGAAGGCGAAAGGAATTCCGCTGGTAATTGCGGCCAGCTTTTCGCAGACGTATTTGCGAAACGCCTTCAACAATGGATTTCTGTGCATTGAGGTGCCGGACTTCGTGGCGCGATTGCGGGAACAGTTTGCAAAGGAACTCGCGGCGAAAGAGAAGACCGTTATCCCCGGCGACGAGATTGATATTGATTTCACTTCGAGCACGATTTCCTGGCGCGGAGAAAACTTCGCGTTTCCCGCCCTGGGAAGTGTGCCGCAGTCGCTGCTAATCGCGGGCGGAGTGGAAAATCTGGTGGCGAAAAGACTGGTTGTGTAGCGCGGACACTCCTGTCCGCGTGCGCGCAGCAGGTAAGTGGGCTGCGCGGACAAGAGTGTCCGCGCCACACGGGTTTGATTTAGTAAGGAGCAATCATGGCGAAATACACGATTATCACCATGCCGGGAGACGGCATTGGCAATCAGGTTTTACCGGAATCATTACGTGTTCTGAAAGCGGTCGGCTTTGACGCCGAATACATTCATGCCGATATCGGCTGGGATTGCTGGTGCAATAACGGCAACGCGCTCCCCGAGCGCACTATCGAACTGCTAACAAAGCACAAGCTCGGTCTGTTCGGCGCGATTACCTCCAAGCCAAACAAGGCCGCCCAGGCGGAGTTGAAGCCCGAACTACAGGGCAACGGCTACGTCTATTACTCGCCGATCGTGACCATGCGCCAGAAGTTCAATCTCGATATCTGTATGCGTCCGTGCGTTGGATTTACGGGAAATCCTCTGAACTACATACGCAAGAGGACCGACGGCGGATTCGACGAGCCGTTGATTGATACGACCGTATTCCGGCAGGGCACAGAGGGCATGTACGCCGGGGTGGAGTGGACGAACCCGCCGGAGAACGTGCGCGCGGCCTTGAACAGCCATCCCCGGTTCAAGGCGTTTGCCAATGTTCCGGGGCCAGAACTGGCGGTGAGTTGCCGCATCATTACTCGCAACGCGGCGCAACGAATCACGAAAGCGGCCTTTGCATATGCGAAGAAACGCGGTTTCAAGGGCGTGACCATCTGCGAGAAGCCGAACGTGGTGCGCGAAACGTCGGGCATGATGGAGGAAGTGGCCAAGGAGGTGGCGAAGAATTATCCGGGGGTTGCGCTTTGGTCGACCAACATTGACGCGCAGCTGATGTGGCTGAACAAGAACCCGGAAGAGTACAACGTAATTGTCGCGTCGAACCTGTTTGGCGACATACTTTCGGACGCGTTCGCCGGGCTGGTTGGCGGCCTGGGCTTCGCGGCCTCGGCCAACATCGGCGACGACGTTGCTGTGTTCGAGCCGACCCACGGGTCGGCTCCAAAGTATGCGGAGCTGAATCCGCCGATTGTGAACCCGATTGCGATGATTCTGTCGGCGGCGATGATGCTCGACCACGTGAATGAACGGCAGAAGGCGGATCGTATTCGCAAAGCGATTGCCGATGTAGTGCGTGAAGGCAAGGTTCGCACTTACGATATGATGCGGATTCCAGGCGGAGCCAAGTCCATCGGCCAGGGCGCAGCCTCGACGGTCAAAATGACGGATGCAATTCTGGAAAAATTGAAGTGAGTGCCTCTTGCGGAAAGAAATGTGTCCGTGGTGAAGGATTGCTATGAATAGCGTTGAAACCAAGCCCTCTGCTGAAGCAGGGCATTGGGGCAAGGACATCCGTTCGGACCTGCATGTCGCTTTTGAGGCGAGCGACGGCGGCGGGATCGAGATCTCGCTGGAGTCGCGGGTGGCGCCCTATTACGGTCAGGCAATTTTGGATCAGGCGCGGGCAGTGCTGGCCGCTCTTGGCGTCGAACACGCCCGCGTTGCCATTCACGATGAAGGCGCGTTGCCTTTTACGATCGGGGCGCGTATTGAAGCGGCTGCTCGGCGCGCCGGGGCTGGGGCAGGGAAGCACTGGCTACCAGAGCAGCATCCGCTGCCACCGTCTTCACCAAAGGAAAGGTTGCGCCGCTCGCGGCTTTATCTGCCGGGCTCGGAGCCCAAGTATTTTATCAATTCCGCGCTGCACGTTCCCGATGCCGTGATCCTCGATCTGGAAGATTCTGTGCACCGGGATGAAAAGGATGCGGCTCGCATCCTGGTTCGAAACGCCCTGCGGGCGGTCGACTTCGGCGCAGGCGAACGCATGGTTCGCATCAACCAACTGCCGCTTGGACTCGAAGATTTGGCGGCAATCGTAGGCCAGAATCCGGACTTGATTCTGATGCCGAAGGTTGAGCAACCGGAGCAAGTGGCGGAAGTGGATCGAATGATCGACGAGATAAAGAAACGGGAAGGGATCACGCGGCCCGTGTGGATCATGCCGATTCTGGAGTCGGCGCTGGGGATCGAGAACGCGTTCGCGATTGCGGCTGCGAGCGGGAATGTGGCAGCGCTGACAATCGGACTCGAGGATTACACGGCCGATCTGGGCGTGGTGAAGACCCCCGAAGGGCGCGAGTCGCAGTATGCGCGGTCGCGCGTGGTCAACGCCGCCCACGCGGCCGGCGTGCAAGCGATTGATTCCGTTTACGGCGATGTCGGCGACATGGACGGCCTTCGCCGATGGGGCGAAGCTTCGCGTGCAATGGGATTTGAAGGCATGGGCTGCA
>PLHN01000536.1 GCA_003139975.1 Acidobacteriaceae bacterium | reverse complement strand
GCTCACCTGAATCCGACGGAGCGGGGACTGCGGGCAGGCCGAGGGTGATAAGGGCTTGAACGCAATCATCGGAATAAGCGGCGCGCAGGCCTGCAGCGGCTCCGAAAGAAAACCCGGCGCAAATGATGGGTAGAGGAAATTCGCGCTCGATCCAGTCGAGAGCGGCGCGGACGTCTTCGACTTCGCCGATGCCGCCGGCGTGCTCGCCTTCGCTCAGGCCAGCGCCGCGAAAGTTGAAGCGGAGCACGGGAAATCCGAAGCCGTTGAGCGCTTTCATCGCATGGAAAACGACCTTGTTGTGCAAGGTTCCGCCATAGAGCGGATGCGGATGGCAGATCAGGGCGGCGTGGGTTGCGTTGGGGGAACCGGCGTTAAGTAGGGCTTCGAGGCGTCCGGCAGGGCCGTTGAGAAAGAGGGAGCGGATGGTGGCGTTGTCGGGGGGCATCGGTCGTTCGTCGTTCGTCGCTGGTCGTTCGGGATTCGTCGTTCGCGATGCGTCGTCGCGTATTCGTTGTTCAGCGCTCGCGTACTGCAGAAATCTTATCAGCCTCGTCACTGCCAACGACTAGCGACCAACGACCAACGACTGCTACGCTCTTGCCATGAGTTTGCCGGAAATGGATCTGTTCGCGCTGACGCGGCGGCTGATTGATATTGAATCCACGACTCCGAATGAAGGAGCGGGGGGGGAATTTCTTTGCGACGAGTTGCGTCGGCGCGGATTTGAGGCGCGCAAGATGCATGTCGAAGACGATCGCCATAATGTGCTCGCCACCTGGCCGGGCCACGGGCAGCCGACCGTCGTTTTCTCGACTCATATGGATACGGTGCCGCCGTTTATTTCTTCTTCCGAAGATGGAACGCGAATTTATGGGCGGGGGTCCTGCGACGCGAAAGGGATTATTGCGGCGCAGATAGCGGCGGGTGAGAAGCTGCGTGCGGCGGGCGTTTTCGTGGGCTTGTTATTTCTCGTCGGAGAGGAAACGAATTCGATTGGCGCGCGAGTGGCCAATCAGCAGCCGATTGGCGCGCGCTTCATGATTAACGGCGAGCCGACCGACAACCGGCTGGCGCTGGCGACGAAGGGGTCGCTGCATGTGGTGCTGACGGGGCGTGGGAAGATGGCGCATTCGGCGTATCCGGAACTGGGCGAGTCGGCAATCGACAAACTGGTTGAGGCGCTGCACCGTTTGCACACGATGAAGCTGCCTGAGAGCGAAGATGTGGGGCCGTGCACAAAGAACGTGGGAACGATTGAAGGCGGCCGAGCGCGGAATGTGATTCCGGATTTTGCGCGGGCCGAGATTTTCTATCGGCTGGTGGGACCGGCGGATGAGTTGCGGCGGCAGATTGTCGAGACGGTAGGCGAACTGGCTGAGGTCGAATTCACGCGCGAGGCGAAATTTATGCGGCTGCGTACGCTCGATGGTTTGCCGACGATGGTGGCGGCGTTTACGACGGACATCCCTTCGCTTGGAAATTGGGGAGAGCCCCTGTTGCTGGGGCCGGGATCGATTCACGTGGCGCATACGGAGGGAGAGTTCGTGGAGAAGGCGCAACTGGCCGAGGCGGTAGAACTGTACTGTGCGGTGGCCAAGAGGCTCGTCGAAGATCGTTGACGAGAGAGGATGTGTAGCACGTAAAATGGTGCTCCACGTGTTTGCGTGCGAATATGAAAAGTAATATCACGCTTAAGCTGGATCGAGATCGCTTGCGCGAGATTCGAATTGTGGCAGCCGAGGAAGGCACGTCGATCAGCGCCCTGCTGGCGGCAAGGCTGGAGCAAATTGTGCGCGAAAGGAAAACATACGATCGGGCCCGCAAGCGCGCTTTAGCCCGGCTGCACGAGGGACTTGAGATCGGGTGGAGGCGCCCTCGCTCACGTGACGAACTCCACAAGCGCTGACGTGCATAACTATGGCCGACAAGTACTTCGTCGATACGAACATCCTGCTGTATGCGCACGACCCATCGACGGGCGTTAAACGCGACCGGGCGCGACAGGTCGTTGAGCACTTGTGGCAGACAGGGCAGGGCGTCTTGAGCACGCAAGTGCTGCAGGATCTCTGTTTCAATCTCCGCCGCAGAGTGGCTCACCCACTTCCCGTCGAGGAGATCCGGCGACTGATTCAGGATTACCTGAGTTGGGAGGTCGTGGTAAATACCCCCGAGTCGGCGATACAGGCGTTGGAGCTTGAAGTGCGCTACAAGATCTCTTTCTGGGATGCGTTAGTTGTGAATGCAGCAGAGAGCTCAGGAGCGGCGGTGCTTTATTCAGAGGATCTGGCGGCTGGACAGAAGTACGGATCGGTTCGCGTGGTGAATCCTTTGAAGGGTTAGTTTCTCGGTTAGCAATCGGCCAGCTCCCAGCCTAGTCTCGCGATAAACTCTCATGATGACCAGCCCATCTCCCAATTCCCTCGCCCGCGCCTCTTCTTCCTACCTTCGTTCGGCGATGCATCAGCCTATTCAGTGGCACGAGTGGGGCGACGAGGCGTTTGCCGCAGCGCGGCGGGAGAACAAGCCGATGCTGCTCGACA
Organism: Acidobacteriaceae bacterium; assembly: GCA_003139975.1. Classification (GTDB taxonomy): domain Bacteria; phylum Acidobacteriota; class Terriglobia; order Terriglobales; family Acidobacteriaceae; genus Acidiflorens. Next base: position 28 of record PLHN01000536.1, on the reverse strand, counting down.
TCGGGGCGGTGTGGTGCCACTGGTGCCA
>PLHN01000162.1 GCA_003139975.1 Acidobacteriaceae bacterium | reverse complement strand
CTGCTGGACGAATTTGATGCGATGCCGGCGGCGATTCAGGCGCGGCTATTGAAATTGCTGGAGACCGGGCAGTTTACCCGCGGCGACGGCCAGGCTCCATTGCGGGCGGATGTGCGAATTATTGTGGCGACGCCGAATGATCTGGAAGCGGCGACGGCGGAGAAGCGGCTGCAGGAAGAGCTGTTCTACCGGTTGAGCGCATTCGAATTGCGGGTGCCCCCATTGCGGGAGAGGCGAGAAGAGATTCCGCTGTTGCTCGGGCATCTGATGAACCGGCTCACTCGCCGCTACGGTGTTCCGGCCCCTCGGCTTTCAGCGAGTCTGTTGGATGTTTGCCAGCACTACACCTGGCCGGGAAATCTGCGGGAACTGGAAAGTTTTGCCAAGCGCTACTTGGCGCAAGCGGATGAAGAAGCTGCCGTGAGGGAATTGCAAGCGAGTCCGGCATACGGAGTTGCGGCGAAAAACGGGAACGGCGGAAATGGCAAGCCGGGCAACGGGACGACCGCGAATGGGCACTTGGGAGAAGAGCGCTCGTCGTTGAAACTGCTGGTGCGGAATGCGAAGTGGGAGGCGGAGCGGGCCGCCATAGCGGAAGCGCTCGAACAGACGCACTGGAACCGGAAAGCGGCGGCTCGGTTGCTCAATGTGAGCTATCGTGCGCTGCTCTATAAAATCCAGGAATACCATCTTGTTCCGCGGGCGGATTCCTTGTCGCGGATCATTGGTTCTGACGGTTTAGAGCACGTGAAGTAAGAACAGGAGGATTATGAAAAACGGGATCGAGGGAAAGATGCCACCCAGGGCACGATGCTTGCGGGCCGTCCATGCGCTGGCGCTTATGGCCACCGTCTCGGGGGCTGCGTTCGCGCAGTCCGACGCGGGGTCGAAGCCGGCCGAGAGCGCGCCAGCCGCGAGTGCGGCGGCGAACAAACTAGCAGGTCAGAATCAAGAACATCAGCCCGTTCATTCCGACAGTTCCTATGTGATTGGCGCAGACGATCTGCTGGCGATCAATGTCTGGAAGGAACAGGAAATATCGCGCACCGTGCCGGTGCGGTCGGACGGAAAAATTTCGCTGCCGCTGGTGGGAGAACTGACGGCGGGCGGGCAAACGCCGCTGCAACTGGAACAGGAGATCGCCAAACGGCTGCAGAGCTACATATCGGAGCCCGAAGTCACGGTGATCGTGCAGGACAGCAAGAGCCGGAAGATCAATATTCTTGGGATGGTGGCACGGCCGGGTTCGTACCTGCTGACGGGCTCGACGACGGTGCTGGATGCAATTGCCATGGCGGGCGGGTTCAAGGACTTTGCCAAGCAGAAAGCAGTTTACGTTTTGCGCCAGGGTGAAAACGGGTCCGAGCAGCGTTTGCCGTTTAACTATAAAGACGTTATCAAGGGCAAAAATACGGAGCAGAACATCCATTTGCAGCCGCGCGACACGGTAGTGGTTCCGTAGGGAATGATGATGAGCATTCATAGGGGTTTGATTCTCGCGTGCACGGTCGCTGCTGCCCAGTTGTTGGCGGCGGGACAGATTGCTCTGGGGCGGGATTCCGGGGTGCCTTCGCAGACCGCGCCGTCGCTGACTGCGCCCGATCAGGCCACGCCCAATCAAACTGTGCCCAATCAGACTTCACCGGACCAACCGGGAACGACCGCCGGAACGCAGGGTTCGGGAAGCACGGAGTCTGGCACGATGAGGACAGCTCCGGCGGCGGCCCTTTTGGGGATTGCGGGAATGGCTGGTGGCAGCGCAGAGGGCGAGGAGCTGAGCCTTGAGTTGCCCCAGATTCCATCCTTGCTGGGTGGCCGTGGTATTTCGTTGTCCTTTCCGGGCGAACTCGAGCGCTCCAACTACCTGCGCGGCGGAGTCAACGTTGGTGCGACGTATGACGACAATCCGCTAATCGTGGCGACCGGGCAGCAAAGCAATACCAGCGAGTCGTTCTTTCCCAACATAAGGATTGAAGAGTCGTCGTCGCGGGCGCGCTGGAGTCTCGGATACGCCGGCGGGCTGACGGTAAATCAGAAGATCACGAGTCAGAACTCGGGATCGCATAACCTGAACTTCGATTCCGTGTTCCGGCTGAGCCCACACGTGAATCTGCGGGTTGCGGAAAACTTCTCCATGACCACCGGGGTTTTTGACTCGGGCGTTGGCGGGCAAGGGGTGGCCGGTGGCGCGGGCGGTCCGAATGCCAGCCTGATCACGCCGTTGGCAGCCCAAAGATCGGAGCTGACGACGGTGGAGACAAACTATCATTTCGCGTTGAACGACCTGGTCGGGGCGAGCGGCTCATTTTACGATTTGAATTTCAGCAATGTCGCAGGTCCAGTGGCGTTATCGAATACCCAGACGGCGACGGGCTCGGGGTTCTGGCTGCACAAGATCTTTCACGGAGACTGGGCAGGATTGAGCTATCGCTTCGAGCGGATCACGTTCNNACCCGGGTTCACGGCTTTCTGGCGGTGGACACGATGAATCTTGGGAACCGGTTCAGCCTGAGCGCGTTTGGCGGTGTGCAATACGCGGACAATCAGGGAGTTGTGCAACAGGGCACGACGACGCTGGCTTCGACATCGACCTTGTGGTCGCCGACAGGGGGAATCGAAGCTGGCTGGCGGAACGCGAGGACGAGCGTCCTGGCGGGATACTCGCGCAGCATCAGTGACGGCGGAGGACTTTTGGGCGCCGTGCAACTGGGGAACGCTTATGGCAGCTTCCGTCGCGAACTGGCTCCGGGCTGGGCAGTGACGGCGACGGCCAGCTATGGAACGAACAGCTCGGTACTGCCCGCGGCCATAGTCGCCACCTCGACTAACCTGAATTCAATAAATCTGACCTCCGTGGGCGCCGGGCTGCAGCGGAATGTCGGCAAAAAGCTCGGGTTGAGGCTGGGTTATACGCATGATTTCCAGCAGCAGGGCGGCATTGGCGATATCGCGCGCAATCGTTTTTTCGCGACGCTTTCCTATCAGTGGGCTAAACCTTTGGGGATGTAAGCATGGACGAAGAATTACAGGAATCGCGCGAGCCAATCGAGTTTAGCGAGATCAAGGGAATCGTCCGCCGGAGACGGTGGGAGTTTCTGTCTGCGTTTTTCATCGGCTGGCTGGTGGTGTGGGGAGCGAGCTGGCTGATCCCATCGACGTACCGGTCGGGGACGCTGATCTTGGTGGAGCAGCCCTCGGTGCCGGAGAAATACGTGGTTTCGAACATCGGCGCCGATATTCAGCAGCAACTGGACAGCATCACCCAGCAGATACTGAGCCGTACCCGGCTGCTTCGCATTATCGACAGCCTCGGTCTCTACGCGAAGGACCGGAAGCACATGAGCGAAGACGATCTAGTCGAGAAAATGCGGAAGGACATTGAGATCGAGTTGGTGCGTGGCGATGAGGGGAAGCTCTCGGCATTCAATATCTATTACGACAGCCGCGACCCCAAGATGGCGCAGGCGACCACCAACGAGCTGGCCGAACTTTTCATGACCGAAAATGTTGCCCAGCGGCAAAAGCGTTCGGCGGATACGACCAACTTCCTGGAAGACCAACTGGAGCAGGCGCGGCAGAACCTGACAAAGCAGGAAGCCAAGATGCGGGAGTTCAAGGATCGCCATATCGGGGAACTGCCGACGCAGACGGCAAGCAACCTGCAAATTCTATCGGGACTGCAGAATCAGGTGCAGGCCGACGAAGACTCCCTGAATCGGGCCAAGCAGCAGGATACTTATCTGGAGTCGCTGCTCAATCAATACCGCACGCTCGATCGCGGGACAACCTCGACCAGCGAAGGAGGCGCCTCGGAACTGGATCTGATCGATAAGCAGCTCGATCAGTTGCGGACCCAACTGGCGGATCTTCAGGCTCATTACACCGATAAGCATCCCGACGT